>JBAYZW010000017.1:0-11696 GCA_041672305.1 Bacilli bacterium | reverse complement strand
GCTGATTTCTTTAGCGGCATCAGAAGATATATTAGTTTTAAACACTCGAGCTGTACGATGAACAATTTGCTCTATTTCTTCTTCATCATAATAATTTAATTTTTCGGTAATACCAAAGCGAGCACGGAGTGGAGCGCTTAAATTACCAGCGCGTGTCGTCGCTCCAATCAAAGTGAAAGGTGGTAGATCCATCGTCAATGAACGCGAGCCATTTTCACGGTTAATGACGACAGAAAATTTAAAATCCTCCATCGCCGTAAAAAGCGATTCTTCAATAATACGAGGCAAGCGATGAATTTCATCAATAAAAAGAATATCACCAGGTTTTAAATCTGATAAAATAGCCGCTAAGTCACCCGTCTTTTCGAGACTCGGTCCTGCCGTGACATGTATATCAGCGTGCATTTCATGAGCGATGACATAAGCCAAAGTTGTCTTACCTAAACCAGGAGGACCATAAAATAAAAGATGATCGAGAGGTTCGTCACGATGAAGAGCGGCGCCAATAAAGACATGAAGATTTTTCTTTAAATCCTTTTGTCCCACATATTCTTTGAGGGTTTGAGGGCGTAAAGAAATCTCTTCTTGACGATCGACTTCATGAGGTAAAGCATCTAATAATCTTGGCATAATATTCTCTATTTCTTCTTCAGTTCATTAAGCTTCTTCAAAGCTAATTTTAAAACATCTTCACAGCAAGCATCAGGCTCATTAATTGTCGCTAAAACGCGATCGATAGCCGCTCCTTTGAAGCCCATTGATTTTAAGGCATCATAAACATCTTCATAGACTTCAGGATTACCCTTTTCACCACCTGTTAAAACGCCCTTTAAATCAAGAATGATCTGAGCGGCAGCTTTCCCGCCAATGCCAGGCAGTTTCTTTAAATATGCGACATTATTACTGGCGATAGCAGTGACCATTTGCTGAGGAGTGGTCGCTCTTAATGCATTAATCGCGGTTCGTGGTCCGAGGCCTTTAACTTTGATGAGAGAAAGGAAAACAGATTTCTCTTCAAGAGTTTTAAAACCAACGAGATATTGCTCGTCTTCACGAACGACATTATAAGTATAAAGAAAAACATCTTTTCCCATTTCATATTCATCGATGTGAGAAACTAAAATTTGATAACCGACATCATGAACATCGACAATGACAGTATCGCCATCAATATGCGCGACTTTTCCCTTTAAAAAGTAAATCATTTTTTCTCCTTTCCTTAAGCGTAAATGCTAATAAACAAAATAATGATAATCAGAGAGAATAAAGCGGTTAATAAACCAGCTAGAACAGCGATGACAATTTCTTTATCTTTCATAATTAATCATATCTAAATTCAAGCAACTCTGAGATCGTCTCTCGCCTATGATGGATGAGGAAACGAAACTCTTCAAATCTTTTAGCAATGGAATGAAAGTTTCCTGAGGACTTCCCTGCAAAATATTTTGAAGAAATGTCTTTATTTCTAATAAATACTCGCTTAATTTCATAAAACTATTTTAAGTATTCAAAGGAGAAATCATCGAGCAAAACAGTATCTCCATCCGTCGCTCCTTGAGCTTCGAGAGCATCATCAACTTTAAGTTTTCGTAATTTCATTAATAAAAGCATCATGCCTTCGTCCGTCGAAATATTTGTCATTCGATAAAATCGAATAATTTTGTCTCCATCAATTCTCCAGGTATGAGCATCGAGGCGATGAATAACAAATTCTTTTTCATCAGGCAACTCGTAAAGTTTATAATCCAACTGTTTTTCTTCTTCGTCATAAAGAGGAAAGGCCGGGGTTTTTTCCATCAATTCATAACATTGATAAACGAGTTTATCGATTCCTTCATTCGTCAAAGCCGAAATAGGCAGAATAGGAACATCAATTCGCTTTTCAAATTCGTGAAGGCGAGAAATAGCGTCGTCTTCATCCATCTTAGAAGCCACTAAGATCACTGGTCGTTTCTCTAAGCCAAAACCATAACTTTTTAATTCGTTATTAATAACGAGATAATCATGATAGGGATCGCGTCCTGAGCTACCCATATCAATCATGTGAACGATGACACGACATCTTTCAATATGGCGAAGGAATTGCAATCCTAAACCTTTGCCTTGATGAGCGCCTTCAATCAAACCGGGAAGATCTGCCATTACAAAACTGTGACCATCCTTTGTCGTCACAACACCAAGATTCGGCACAATTGTGGTAAACGGATAGTCAGCGATACTGGGACGGGCGCTTGAAACAACGCTTAATAATGTTGATTTGCCAACACTTGGATAGCCCACAAGACCAACATCAGCTAATAATTTCAATTCTAAGATGAGGCGTTTGATTTCGCCTGGTTCACCATTCTCAGCAATTTTAGGGGTCCGATTAGTGGCGCTTTTAAAACAAGTATTGCCTCGTCCACCACGGCCGCCTTTGACGACGCGAATCATTTTCCCATCTTCCGCTAAATCACCAAGAACGCGATGATCACTTTCTTCAAACACGACTGTTCCAACAGGAACATCGACGATAATATCTTCACTGGCTCGACCGTACTGATTTTTAATGCCGCCTTTTTCGCCATCACGACCAATAAAGGTTTTGCTATGGCGAAAATTAAAGAGGGTATTTATATGACTATTAGCTCGCAAAAAAATACTGGCCCCGCGACCACCATTTCCTCCGGCTGGTCCACCATTAGGCATGTATTTCTCACGCAAAAAGGCAATGGCGCCATCGCCACCCTTTCCACTTCTTACTTCAATAACTGCTCGATCAATGAACATTAGATATACTCCTCTTGTATTATACAAGCCAGCAAATAAAAAGACCACAATTAAGTGGTCTTATTTCCATGATTTTCGCTCGTTATTCGCTGACGACAATTTTAACAGCCTTGCGATCTTTCCCAACGCGATAATACTTCGCAACACCATTTGCTGTCGCGAAAATGGTATCATCTTTTCCAATTTGAGTATTCTCTCCAGGATAGATTTTTGTTCCTCTTTGACGATAGATAATGGAACCAGCATGACACCATTGTCCATCTGCCACTTTAGCGCCTAAACGACGACCAGCAGAGTCACGACCATTTTTTGTTGAACCAACGCCTTTTTTCGAAGCGAAGAGTTGAAGATTTAATTTAAACATCATAACTATGACACACCTTTCTAAAGATTTTTGATTTCGATAAATTCTTGATGGTGATCAGCGATAGTTTCTAAACTAACGATAATCGTTTCCACCACGATTTCATCATGATGAGAAAGAGGCTCAGTCGCTTCTAATGAAGCATAACCTTCTCGTAAAGTGAGATGATTTTTTGTTAAATCTTGAAGAGCATTGAATCCACCTGTCACTACCGCTGACACAGCTGCGCAGATGAGATCTTGACCATGTGGAGCGCTATTAGCGTGTCCTTTAACTTCAAGAAATTTAACCTGATTTTCTTTCTTTTTGATTAAAATTTTAATCATTTTAGTTGTTGATTGTTTCGACGATCAAACAAGTATATGGTTGACGATGGCCAATAGTCTTATGATAGTTGGTCTTTGCCTTGTACTTGAAAACACGAATTTTCTTCGATAAGCCTTGTTTTTCAACTTTGGCGGTCACAGAAGCACCTTCCACATAGGGAGTGCCAACTTTGACTGATTTGTTGCTCACAAGTAATACTTTGTCGAAAGTTACAATAGAATTAACTTCGGCTTCTAATTTCTCAACGAAAATTTTTGAGCCAACTTCAACGCGGATTTGCTTACCACCAGTTTCAATAATTGCGTACATAATGTCCCTCCTTTTAAATCACTAATGACTCGCTATTAAGGTATCTTAATAGAATTTATGACCTTTTCTATGCGGTTGTAGCTCGTGAGGCGACAACGTTAGTAATATAACATATGTTATAAAGAGGTGTCAATTTCATTTTGCCACAATTTCGTGACTTATCTGGGAAAGAAGTTTATCTTTTTGAAAAGAATAGCCATCTGTCTCGCCAATAATCAGATGGTCAATTAACCTCAGACCCATTTTTTTCGCTTCCTGCAAAATGCAAGTTGTAAAAATGATATCTTGCTGCGATGGTTCAACAGCATCATTTGGATGATTATGAACAAGATAAAAAGACGAACCTTTATTAATAAGCAAGAGACGTAAAATATCGCGAATCGAACAGGAGACATTATTCTCACTGCCAATGGAAAGGATTTGTTCAAAAATAATTTTTTTGCGATGATTTAAAATGATAATAGCAATCTTTTCTTGTGTCAGTCCTCTTAAAAGAGGAGCGTACTTCTGATAGATGAAAAATTCATCGACAATTGGAACATTTCTTTCCAAGGCTGAAACCTGATATCTCTTGCCCAATTCAAAAGCCGCGACGAGTTTAATTGCTGAGGTATTACTCAAGCCTAGATATTTTGTAAAATCTTGATAGGGGGTGTGAAAAGTGTTAAATAATCCTTTTTTATCTAAGATAATATTATGAGCGATATCAATGGCGGAATGACCACTCGTTCCGGAACCGATAATCAACGCTAATAATTCAATATCGGAAAGGTGAGAAATGCCAAAGTGAAGAGCTTTTTCACGTGGGCGCTCAAGGACAGGCAAATCTTTAATTTGTGTCAAAGTTAACTCCAAGTGAATTTCCAACCACCGGGAATGACAGCGCTTCCTTTACTTGAAACAAAGAGTCGATAGACAACGACAGCCATTACGGCAATAGCAATAATTGCCATTACGGCTGTCAATGTAATGGCTTCTCCGATGAAATGATTTTCCATTTGCGTTGGCGTCAGTTCAATGTAATTCATATAAAAACCTCCTAATTGATATAGGAGGCTTAAAGCAAAATTTATTAAGAAATTAAATCAACTTTTCTTTTTTTTCGATTAGTGATTGAAGATTCTCTTGATGCTTGATTAATTTGCTTCGCTCACTTTCAATTTTTTCTTGAGGGGCTTTCGCGAGAAAGTTTGGATTAGTGAGCATTTTTTCACCACGTGTAATCTCGGCTTTCTCATTTTCAATCTCTTGTTCAATGCGAAGGAGAAGAGCGTCTTTCCCTGCTTCATTATCGATAAGCATATCACCATAATCATAGATTTTTAACTCTCCGCGTTGATTGAGAATTTCTTCACCAATAAAGGAGATATCACTAAAAGTGAAGCGTCTAAGATAAGTTTCGAATTCCGCGAAAACAACCATTCTTAAATTAATATATAGATTAAGTTTGGCGTTAGGAGCTAAGTGATTCTCGATCTTATAGTTTCGGACATCGCGAATCATCATAAAGAGAAGATCAACTTCACTATTAACCTTTTCATCTTTAAGTTTCTCCTCGACTTGAGGATAGGTTTCAAGCATCACAGAGTCTTGATGTTCAGGCAAAGAAAGATATAATTCTTCGGCGATAAAAGGAGTATAGGGATAGATGAGAAGAATAATATCTTTTAAACAGTGATATAAAACTTGATAAGTAATTTTTTTGGCTTTCTCGTCAGAAGAAGAAAGCGTGACTTTACTCATCTCCAAATATTGAGAGCAGAAATCATCATAGACAAAATTATAAAGATGAGTGCTCGCAGCATTAAAATCATATTTGTCCATATTGATAATCAATTTGCTGATTGTCTCTTCTAGACGATTGATAATCCATTGATCAAGAGGTGAAAAAGACTTTTGATCTAAATCCTCAGGCTTAAAATCTTCAGGCAAAACACTGAGAACATAGCGGGCTGAATTCCAAATTTTATTGAGATAATTAGAAGCCGAGATAACCTTTTCTTCCATATAGCGCATATCTTGTCCAGGTGTGCTGTTAGTCGTTAAGAAATAACGAAGAGCATCCGCGCCGTATTTATTGACGATTCCAATCGGATCGACACCATTGCCGAGAGTCTTAGACATCTTGCGTCCTTGATCATCGCGAACAAGACCATGAATAACAGCTTCTTTAAAGGGTGGCAATTTGGTCATTTCTAACGATTGAAAAATCATGCGGCTGACCCAGAAGAAAATAATGTCATAGGCTGTCACTAAAGTGTCGGTTGGGAAGTAGCGGAGGTAATCCGCTGTTTTTTCAGGCCAACCAAAAGTCGAGAAAGGCCAGAGAGCACTGCTGAACCAGGTGTCGAGAACATCTTCATCTTGTCGCCAATTTTCTTTGTCTTTTGGAGCGTCCATTCCGACAAAAGTTTCACCTGTTTTGAGATTATAATAAGCGGGAATGCGATGTCCCCACCACAGTTGACGGGAGATACACCAATCCTCAACTTTTTCCATCCATTGAATAAAAGTCTTTTCAAAGCGCTCGGGAACAAAATTAACTTTGTTTTCCCCATTTTGATTAGCCAAGGCTTGTTTTGCCAATGGTTTCATTTTGACAAACCATTGTTTCGAGAGCATCGGTTCAACAATCGCATCGGTTCTCTCACTATGTCCTACTGGATGAATGATATTTTCAATTTTGACAAAGCGACCATCTTTTTTAATCTGCTCAACTAAACGAGTTCGACAGGTAAAGCGGTCCATGCCTTCATATTGACCACAGAGATGATTCATCGTCGCATTTTTATTAAAGATGACGGGTTTGGCAAGATGATATTTTTCGCCAATCAAAAAGTCATTCGGATCATGAGCTGGGGTACATTTCATCGCTCCAGTGCCAAATTCTAAATCAACATATTCATCAGCAATAATTGGCAACTCTTGTTCATTAGCAGGATTTATAACCTTCATTCCTACATATTTACTATACCGTTTATCTTCGGGATTCACGACGACACAGACATCGCCAAACATCGTCTCTGGACGCGTCGTGGCGACAATTAAAGATTCCTCACTATTGACGATAGGGTATTTAAAATAGAACATCTGCCCCGCGTCATCTTTATGAATAACTTCCACATTGCTCAATGCCGTCATCTGAACAGGATCCCAGTTAATAATGCGTTCTCCTTGATAAATAAGACCCTTATTATATAAATCAACAAAGACTTTTCGCACAGCGAGATTGAGACCTTCATCAAGAGTAAATCTCTCACGTGAGTAATCAAGAGATAGACCCAACACTTTCCATTGCTCATGGAAATACTTAGCATATTCATCTTTCCATTCCCATGCTTTTGCGAGAAAATCTTCACGGGAAATTTTAGTGACATCAACGCCAAGACTCACAAGTTTAGCCATCACTTTAGCTTGCGTAGCAATGCCAGCATGATCCATGCCTGGCAAATAGCACACATCAAAACCTTGCATGCGCTTATAGCGGGCAATAATATCTTGAATCGTCGTATCCCAAGCGTGACCGAGGTGTAATTTACCAGTGACATTTGGCGGGGGAATAACGATAGAAAAAGGCGGTTTATTTAAATTTCCGGCGGTAAAATAACCCCGCTTCTTCCAAGTCTCGTATTTACCGCTTTCGACCATTTGGTGATCATAATGTTTATCTAGCATCTTTCTTCTCCTAAGGACAAAAAAACGTCCTCTCTAAGGACGCTATGTGCGCGGTACCACCTTAGTTCATCTTTCGATGCCCTTCATTAACCTATTTCGCTAGGTAACGATCTCTCCGAAGCGACCTTCGCTTATCATTCTTATCGAGCTTCCACCATCCTCGACTCTCTTTTAAGAAAGAATAAGTTACTCCTCTTCATCAACGAGCTTATATAAGGATTTTAATCTAATTAAAGGGCTTTTTCAATCGCGACTTTCACACTATCCAATGTTTTGGGTTTTAAAAGGCTGGTGAAGAAGAGATGATCAACCTCAATAGCGAGAGTTTTCAAATGTTTAAGCAAAGCGGCTTTTTCGCTTTGATTAACCTTATCTGTCTTTGTGATAATCATCAAAAAAGGAATATGATTAATTGACAAATAATCAATAATCTCTTGATCATTAGCCACTAGTTCACGACGAGAATCAACGAGAATTAAAACAAGTTTTAATCTGTGATTATCACTAAAAAAGTCTGACATCATCTCACCAAAAAGAGCGTCGAGATCAACGCCTCCTCGCGCATATCCATATCCAGGTGCATCCACTAGATAAAAACGATGATCAATATCATAGTAATTTAATAAACGTGTATGACCAGGTTTAGAGGAAGTGAACGCCAGTCTCTTCCTATGACACATAGCATTAATAAGTGACGATTTACCAACGTTGCTCTTACCGACGATTAAAACTTCCGGAAGATCCTCAATGGGAGCCTCCGAAAGTTTCGTCGCCGATTTAATAAAAGTAGCGTTAGAAAAATTAATCATTATTTTAAAAGGGCCACTTTAACGGCGTCCTCCACCGTATTCATATAGAGGATGCTCAATGATTTTTTGACTTCTTTCGGAAGTTCATCAACATCTTTTTTATTGGCTTTCGGGACGATGATAGTTTGAATACCTGACCGCAAGGCGGCTAAGGACTTTTCCCGCAAACCCCCAATTGGCAAAGCATTGCCACGAAGAGTTACTTCTCCTGTCATCGCTAAGTTAGGATCAACAGGACGCTTTGATAAGCATGAAATAATCGCTGTCGTAATGGCGACACCAGCACTAGGACCATCTTTTGGAACAGCTCCTTCTGGAACATGAATATGAATGTCCAAATCTTTAAAAATATCATATTTAATACCAAAAGTTTCAGCATTGGCTTTGACATAATCAAGAGCGATAGAAGCACTTTCTTTCATCACATCGCCTAAGTGACCAGTGAGAATAAGCGCTCCTTTTCCTTTGAAGTTATTAACTTCAATTGGAAGAATTTCACCACCATATTCAGTGTAAGCTAAGCCAGTGACAACTCCAATTTGCGGAACTTTTTCCTTCTTGCTATCTTCGAAAATTGGCGTTCCAAGGTATTTACGAACTTTTTCAACATCGATTTCAATAGAAGTAATTTTTGAATCTTTAACGATGGCAACTGCCACTTTGCGTAAGCAAGAGGCAATCTTTCTTTCTAATTCACGAACGCCGGCTTCACGAGTATAACTGCGGATAATTGTTTTAATGGCATCATCAGTAAAAGAGGCTTGTTCTTTTTTCAAACCATTGATTTCAATTTGTTTTTTGATCAGATGACGTTTAGCGATTTGAATCTTTTCTAATTCGGTATATGACGAAAGTTGAATCAATTCTAAACGATCACGAAGAGGACCGGGAATCTGATCAAGATAGTTGGCGGTGCAAATAAATAAGACATCGCTCAAATCATAAGGTTCTTCCAAATAATTATCATTAAAGGCATTATTTTGCTCGGGATCAAGCACCTCTAAAAGAGCGCTGGCTGGATCGCCTTTATATGAACTAGCGAGTTTATCGACTTCGTCGAGAAGGAAAACAGGGTTAGTGACGCCCGCTTTTCTCATCCCCTGAATGATACGACCAGGTAATGAGCCGACATAGGTACGGCGATGACCACGAATTTCCGCTTCATCGCTAATACCACCTAATGAGGCTTTAAAGAATTTGCGACCCAAAGCGCGAGCAATAGATTTGCCTAAAGAAGTTTTACCTGTTCCGGGAGGACCATAAAAACAGAGGATGGGCGATTTGAGATTACCCGTTAATTTTTTAACTGCCAAATATTCGACGATTCTCTTTTTCGGTTCTTCGAGACCATAGTGATCTTCATCAAGGATGCGTTCGACATTCTTTAAATCATCGTTATCCGTCGTTTTTTGCCACCACGGAACATTCATTAAGACATCGAGGTAACTTTGTATTAACGCTCCCTCTAAAGAGCCAGAAGGCATCATATCAAGTTTCTTTAATTCGCTTTTAACTTTAGCCTTGATACTTTCAGGATAGGGATTGTTCTCTAATCTTTCTAAGATGGTATCAGGATCGTTAGCTTTATCGCTATCCTCACCGAGTTCTTTTTTAATCGCTTTCAGTTTTTCGCGTAAGAAATACTCTTTCTGCGATTTTTCCGCTGATTCGCGAACTTGATCAGAGATTTCTCTTTCAATTTCAGATCTTTGATTTTCACCATTTAGTAAAACAGTGATTAATTGCATTAATGTCTCTTGATCTTTAGCTTCGAGAATTTCTTGTTTTCTCTCCACCGGGGCTTCTAAAAAGCCAGCTAGAGCATAGCAAAGTGTCGCGGCATTTTCCGTTTTAGAAATGAGGTTAGCGACATTGCGGGGCATTTGCGAAACAATGTTAGGCATTGAATCAATGATTTTTTCAATCGCTGAGACAATGGCTTTATTCTTTTCATCGCTAATCACAGGCAAATCTAAAATTGTGCCTTGAGCGACATAATAGTTGCCCTTACTATCAAGAGAAACATTTGATAATTGAACTCGTTCCACGACTTCCACGCGCACTCTTTGATGACCATCGCGCTCAGAGCAAGAAATAATATGGCACAATGTTCCGACATGATAGACATCAGCATCAGTGGGGTTTTCGACATCAAAATTGTTTTGGCTCGTAACAAAAATCAAAGAATTGGTATCATTGCGAGCAACATTAACAGAGTTAATGGAAAACTCTCTTCCCGCTTCAATCAATTGTTGATTGCCAGGGAAGATAACTAAAGTACGGGTGATAAGTAAAGGGAGAGTAAGTGTTTGGGGTTTTTCCGCCATAACGATTCCTCCTTTCAAGAGTTGGTTATGAAAAACTACTCGTTATGTGAAGTCAAAAATTCTTCGACTCTCTGCATTTTCAAATTGTTGCGGAATTCGTTCTCTTGAGGAGCGAGAGCTTTTTTGACATCTTCGACTTTCATATTATATTGGCTCGCAATTTTTGAATATTCAAATTCGAGCTCTTCAGGAGTGACTTCAACTTTTTCCGCCTTGGCAATTTCTTCCATGACCATATAGTTTGTCACATCGTGTTTAGATTCATCCTTAAGTTTAGCCAAGAATTCTTCTTCTTTTTGACCGACAAATTGGAGATATTGTTCTAAGGTTAAACCAGATTGCTTAATTTTTTTCTCTAAATCTTCCTTGCGAGAAGCAGTTTGAGAATCGATGATTTCTTCTGGAATATCAACAGTCGAACTCTTGGCGATTTCGTCAGTTAATTTGGCGATATAGGCGCGTTTTTCTTCGGCTTCTTTGTTGACTTTCAATTCATTTTTCTTGAATTTTTTATAGGCATCGACAGTTTCGACATCTTTAATCTTTAATTCTTTGACTAAATCATCGGTTAATTCAGGAATTTTCTTTTCCTTCACTTCGTGAATGTCACAAGCAAAGATTGCTTCTTTACCCTTTAATTCATCCATATAGTTTTGGGGGAAGGTGACTTTAACATCAATGTGCTCACCAGCCTTATGGCCAACTAATTGCTCTTCAAATCCTGGGATGAAAGCGTGGGAGCCTAATTCTAATTCATGATTAGTGGCCGCACCGCCTTCGAAAGGTTTTCCTTCAATCGTACCAGAGAAGTCCATGACAACTGTATCGCCGAGAGCGGCAGCATCTTCTTTAAGGACGAGAGAAGCGTTTTGATTCTTAACAGTTTCTAAAGCGGCTTCGAGATCTTTCTCAGTCACTTTAACGGCTTCATGACCAACTTTTAAACCTGTATAAGCTCCGAGTTTAACTTCAGGAGCGGTGACAATTGTAAATTTGACCTCCAATTCAGTATCGCTGATTTTAGTAATATCAACCTTTGGTTGGGCAAATGGTTTAACTCCATCGACAGTGACGATATCGCGATAAATATCAGGGAGTAAGAGATTAATCGCTTCA
>JBAYZW010000016.1:0-11735 GCA_041672305.1 Bacilli bacterium | reverse complement strand
CTGGAACACGGAATGGTGAACAAGAGACATAATCCAAACCAACTTTGTGATAGAATTCGATGGATTTTGGATCTCCACCAGTTTCGCCACAGACACCAACATGGAGATTTGGTCTAGTCGCTCTTCCGAGTTTAACTGAAAGAGTAATTAATTTGCCAACACCATCTTGATCGAGAGTTTTGAATGGATCTTCTTCAAGAATTTTGTTTTCGTAATAAGCAGGTAAGAATTTACCAGCATCATCACGAGAGAAACCGAATGTCATTTGTGTTAAGTCGTTAGTGCCAAAAGAGAAGAACTCTGCTTCCTTAGCAATTTCATCAGATAGCAAGGCCGCTCGTGGAATTTCAATCATTGTACCAACATGGTATTTCATATTTAATCCCGAAGTAGCAATCAATTCATCAGCAACTTGGCAAATGATATTTTTAACAAATTTAAGTTCTTTTTCTTCAAGAACGAGTGGAACCATGATTTCTGGTGACACTAATTTGCCAGTCTTTTTACTCACATTGATAGCAGCCTTGATAATGGCAGAAGTTTGCATTTTACAAATTTCAGGATAAGTAACTGCTAAACGGCATCCACGATGGCCCATCATTGGGTTAGCTTCATGGAGTTCAGCGATACGATCTTTAACTTGTTGAACTGTCTTTTTAGTTGCCATAGCAAGTTCTTCAATTAAGCTTTCTTCTTGTGGTAAGAATTCATGTAGTGGTGGGTCTAAAAGACGAACATTAACATTAAAATCACCCATGACTTCGTATAAAGATTCAAAATCAGCTTGTTGCATTGGCTCAATTTCAGCTAATGCTGCTTCACGTTCTTCAACGGTATCAGCAAGAATCATTTTTCTCATAGAGAAGATTCTGTCTTTCGCGAAGAACATGTGTTCAGTGCGGCAAAGTCCGATGCCTTCAGCACCAAAGATTTTGGCTTGTTTGGCATCTCGTGGAGTGTCGGCGTTTGTTCTAACCTTAAGATCACGATTTTCATCAACCCAACTCATTAATCTTCCGAAATAACCAGCAGTTAAATCTGGTTCAACAGTCTTAATGGATCCGAAATAGACATTTCCGGTATTTCCATCAACAGAAATAACATCTTTATCAGTATAAACTTTGTCACCGATAGTGACGGTGCGAGCGTGCTCATCTACAACAGCGGCTGAACATCCACATACACAGCATTTGCCCATGCCACGAGCGACAACAGCAGCGTGTGATGTCATACCACCACGCATAGTAAGAATACCTTGAGCGGCCACCATGCCAACGATATCTTCAGGAGAAGTTTCAGCACGGACTAAAATAACTTTTTCACCAGCTTTTTTTCTCGCTTCTGCTTCTTCAGCAGTGAAAGCGATTGCACCAGTGCCAGCGCCTGGGCCAGCCGCTAGGCCTTTAGCAATAGGAGCAGCTTCGGCAAGAGCTTGTTTATCAAATCCCGGAAGTAGGAGTTTATCAAAAGATGTAGCATCAATTCGGCAAACGGCTTCCTTTTCAGTAATTAAGCCTTCATCAACTAAATCGCAAGCGATTTTTAAAGCGGCAGCTGGAGTTCTTTTACCATTACGAGTTTGTAAGAAGTAGAGAACACCATCTTCGACAGTGAATTCCATATCTTGCATATCACGGTAATGATTCTCCATGATTTTAATAGTTTTAACGAATTCTTCGTAAACCTTTGGCATTCTAGCTTTTAGTTCATCGATGTGAAGTGGAGTACGAATACCGGCAACGACATCTTCGCCTTGAGCATTTGGTAAGTATTCAGCAGAAATTTTGTTTTCACCAGTGGCAGGATCGCGGGAGAACGCAACGCCTGTACCAGAAGTTTCGCCTTTATTACCGAAGGCCATTGATTGAACATTAACGGCGGTGCCCCAAGAATAGGGAATGCCATTCATCATACGATAAACGTTCGCACGTGGGTTGTCCCAGCTCTTAAATACAGCAGAGACAGCGACTAATAATTGTTCCTTTGGATCAGATGGGAAATCTTCTCCAAATGTTTTTTTATAATAAGCTTTGTAGCGGGCAACTAAGTCTTTTAATTGTTCAGTTGTGACTTCAGTATCCAATTTATAGCCATTCTCTTTTTTGAGATCAGCGAGCATTTGATCCATCTCATCACGCGAATGTCCTTTAGCGATGTTAGTAAACATTAAGATGAAACGACGGAAAGAATCCATTGCGAATCTTTCATTGCCAGTTTCTTTTGCTAAAGCCGCGACAGTCTCATCATTTAAACCTAAGTTTAAAATAGTGTCCATCATACCAGGCATACTAGCGCGAGCGCCAGAACGCACAGAAACAAGTAGCGGATTGTGTGATCCACCAAAAACTTTTCCGGTTTTCTTCTCGATAACTTTTACTGCTTCGAAAATTTGTTCGACGATATACTCTGGAAGTTTTTTGCCGCTTTCGTAGAACAAAGCACATACTTCAGTAGTGATAGTGAAACCTTCAGGAATGCGAACACCAATGTGTGTCATTTCAGCAAGGCCGGCGCCTTTGCCTCCAAGAAGTTCTTTTCCCAAGCCATGGGCATCTTCGAAGGCGTAAACGTATTTCTTTTCAGCCATAATTTTCCTCCTCATAGGTCTGAATGTGTAGTGCATAGCACCACACCAGCGATACAATACTAGCACATAGGTGAGTAGAAACGCCATAAATTTAGATAAATTTAGTCTTTTGAACATCAAAATATGTTTTTATTAGGATATTCTTTAAGCAAGTGATAAATTATCTAGTGAGGAAAAATATCATGAAAAATGAACCGCTTGTCTTGAGCATTGATTTTGGAACCCAATCGGTTCGAACATCATTAATTGATAAAAAAGGAAACACTATTGCTATTGTTAAAAAGCCTTATCAACCAGTTTATATTTCTATAGAAAAAGGCTACGCTGAACAAGATCCTGATTTTTATTTTGAAAATGTCGTTTATTGTTTAAAAGAATTAACCTCAAAACATCAAGATAAATTAGACGCAATTATTGGTTCAACCATCACATCGTTTCGTGATTCATCTGTGCAACTTGATAGCGAATATAAGCCAATCAGAAAATGTATCCTTTGGCTTGATCAAAGAATGGCCAAAGCTAGTGAAAAAATTCCATTTACTCACAGACTTGCTTTTTGGATTGTCGGAATGAAAAACACGATTGATTTGAATCGAAAAAGGACAATTGCTCATTGGCTTAAAGAGAATGAACCTGAAAATTGGTCAAGGACTTGCAAATATGTTAATATCTCATCTTATTTAACCTATAAATTGACTGGCAATTTGTGTGATTCCGTCGCTAGTGTCGCTGGTCATTATCCGATTAATTTTCCAAAGCGAAAATGGTATAAAGAAGGAGCACTTAAATCGCGTATTTTTGGTATTCCTCAACGCATGCTTTGCGAATTAAAACAACCAGGAGAAGTATTAGGAATTATAACTGATTCTCTAGCTGATGAATGTGGATTGCCACATGGTATTAAAGTCATTGCTAGTGGTTCTGACAAAGCTTGTGAAACAATTGGCTTAGGAGCCCTGTCTCGTGATGTCGGCGCTGTTTCTTATGGGACAGCTTCTTCAATCGAGGTTTCAAATAAACATTATTTTGAGCCAGAGAAGTTTTTGCCAGCTTATCCAGCTGCCACTCCAGGTTATTACAACATGGAAGTTCAAGTTTACCGTGGCTATTGGATGTTGACTTGGTTTAGCAAAGAATTTGCTTCTGAATTAGTTGATGAAGCAAAAATTCAAAGTTTAGCGGTTGAAGAATTATTAAATTCAAAACTTTCTGAAATTGCTCCAGGTTCTGATGGACTAGTTTTACAACCTTACTGGGGTCCGAGTTTATCTCGTCCTCTTTCTAAAGGTTCAATTGTCGGCTTTTCTGAAATTCATACTCGCGAGCATCTTTATCGCGCCATCATTGAAGGTATTGCCTATGCTTTAAGAGAAGGTCTTGATAGCATTGAGAAGTCACAGAAGCATCGCATTAAATATTTAATGATATCAGGTGGTGGATCTCAAAGTTCAGCTATTTGCCAAATCACTGCCGATATTTTTGGTCTTCCTGTCTCTCGCGTTCAAACATATGAAACTACATCTTTGGGAGCAGCTATTTGTGTTTTTACAGCATTAGGTGAATTCTCTTCTATTGAAGAAGCAATCAAAAATATGTCACATAAGTCGAGAACTTTTGAACCAAATCCTGTCGCTCATCAACAATATGAATATCTCTATAAAAAAGTTTATCTAAAAATGTATCCTCAACTTAAAAATGTCTATAGAGACCTTTATCATTTTGGGAAAAAGTATCGCTAATGGACAATAAAATAAACAAAACTAAAAGAAGAAGGAAACGTTATTTAACTGGCGAAGATATCGATATGTTTCGTGAGCGAGAAAGCCAATATCAGCACGATAAAAAATCTCCTATTTGTGATACTGATATTGATGGTGCTTAAATCTAAGCATATTGATATAAATTAATCATTTTTTGTGATAAAGTTTTTATTATGAAAATTAAATTAATAAAAAAAGAAAAACATGATGAAGAAAGAGCGTATTTCGCCTCAAAAAACTGTCATTTTAAAAACATTACTATTGCCGGAAAGCTCGATGGTGAGAGCGCTTTTAAAGAATGTCGCAATATTGAAATCACTAAGAGCAAATTAGCATTGCGTTATCCATGTTGGAATAGTCAAAATTTAAAGGTATCTGATACTAGAATTTTAAAAACAGCCCGCGCTCCTTTTTGGTATGACCAGCATCTTTTAATTGAGAATGTTCATTCGCAAGGAATAAAAGCTGTGCGTGAAGATAAACATGTGGAGATTTTTCGTAGCACTTTCATCTCAGATGAATTTGGGTGGCAATGTCGCGATTTAAAAATTGAGGATAGTCATATTGTGGGTTTTTATGCTTTTTTTCATTCTAAGAATGTCACTTTAAAAAATGTGACATTAGATGGGAAGTATTCCTTTCAATATATCGATGGTTTAAAAATCGATAACTGTGTGTTAAACACAAAGGATGCTTTTTGGCACACTAAGAATGCGATTATTAATAATTCGACCATTATTGGAGAATATTTAGGATGGCATTCTCAAAATATTATATTTAACAACTGCCATATCATTGGAACTCAACCCTTGTGTTACGCTCAAAATATCAAATTTATTAATTGTACTTTTGAAAAAGCTGATCTTGCTTTTGAATATTCTGAAGTTAATGGCACGATAAACGAAACATTGATTTCAATTAAAAATCCTCTGTCAGGGAGATTAATTATCGATCAAATTCCTGAAATGATAGTTGATGAAAATGATAAGAGCCAAGGACGTTTCTCGATTGAAAGTATTAAATAATATTTAGCAATTTTTTTGTTGAGTGTAAAATGAGATTATGATAGTTCAAAAGTCATTTTCTCTGTCGAATTATGACCCCTCATGGTCAGCAGATTTTCGGAAAGAAAGAAAAATTCTCCTTTCTATTTTGCCAAAGAGAATTAGTGTTCATGTTGTTCATATTGGTTCGACCGCTGTTGAAGGTAGTGTTTCAAGACCTATTATTGATATTGCTATTGGTGTTATGAATCCTCTCGATTTGATTACTATTCGTGATTCTTTATGCGCTAATGGATATCTTTTTTCTTCTAAGAATTCGTCCATCACTCATTTTGTGGTGAGTAAAAAAGTTGATGGTGTTATCAAATGTATCATTCATATTGTTAAATATAATGGGACGATTTATCGTCAAATGAATGATTTTGTTCAAAGGCTTAGAAGCAATTATTCTCTGATCAAGGAATATAATAATTTAAAGATATGTTCATACAACGAAAAAGTCAGTCTAAAAGAGTATTCTTCTCAGAAAGAATATTTTAGAAAAATATATTTAAACAAACATAACTAATGTCGCCTTTGTAATAAATATTTATTTTTGGCTAGATTTTATACTTTGATTCACGCATCATAATACTGGGGGTATCAACATGAATAAATACATCATTTTTACGGATTCTTGCAGCGATCTTTCTACGGAATTACGTCAAAAAAACAATATTGAATATGTTCGTATGGGCTTAGTTGTGGATGGAGAAGAAAAACACGCTGATTTAGATTGGATTGAATATAAGCCAGAAGAATTCTATGGTTGGATGATTGAGGGTAAAGCAATTAAAACAACACAAGTGTCTTTAGGTGAATTTGTTGATTGTTTTTCTCCGTTTTTGGAGAAAGAATTTGATGTTTTATATATTGGTTGCTCCAGCAAACTAACGGGATCATTAAATGTTTTTAATTTAGCAAAAGAGGAATTGCTTCAGAGATATCCTTCTCGACGAATTGAATCAATTGATTCATTAACAGCTTCCGGATGCTTAGGAATGTTGGTTGTTGACTCCGCCATCCAACGTGATAAGGGTTTAGATCTTGATGAATTAATTTCTTGGATACAAGAAAACAAACTGAAATATAATCAATTCGCTACAGTCGAGGATCTTAACTATATTAAAAATGCTGGTCGCATTAAAGGTTCAAAGGCTTTCATGGGTAATTTATTTCATAAAAAACCTATTTTTATATCAGATGCTCATGGAGATAACTACACATTGGGAACTGTGACAGGGACAAGAAACGCTGACAAAATTCTTTTTGATGGTGTGGCTCAAACAATTGATAAGACAAAATGCCAAACCGTGATTATTTCTCAAGGCATGGCAATGGATCGCGCTTTGCGGTTAAAAAAGAGATTTGAAAAAGAGCTCAATGTTAAAGTTGAGATATGGTGGGTTGGACCCATTATTGGCACAACTTGTGGGCCAGGTGTTTTGGCAACTTTCTGCTATGGCAAGGAAGTCACTCGTTATGATGGTGACGAGATTGGCCCAAGTCTCGAGTTTTAATTAAGAGCGATTAATAATCGCTTTTTTTGTGGTTATGTTTTTGAATAAATAATATGATAAGTGATGATGAATGGAATAATTATTGTTAACCAAGAAATTGGTCATAATGCCTATAAAGTTGATAGGCTCAAAGAAGAATTTGCCAAAGTTTCAATTCAAGTTGATGTTTTTATCAATGATGGAACCTTAGCGTCCATTGAAAATGACAATATCAATATTTATCTTCCTCGAGCAGATTTCGTTATCTACATGGATAAAGATATCTATTTAGCAAGATTATTAGAAAAAGCTAATTATCGTTTATTCAATCGCGCTGATTTTATTAAACTTTGCGATGATAAAATGTTAACATTTATCGCTTGCGCTAATTATGGTATTAGAATGCCAATAACTATTTCCGCTCCTCTTGTTTATTATGAACTCCAAGATCGACATGTCTCTTTTCTAAAAAATGTTGAAAATAAACTTGGTTTTCCGTTAATTGTAAAAAAAGTTTATGGTTCGCTCGGTGAAGGTGTCTATCGAATTGACAATCATGAAGAGCTGGTGAAACTTTATTCCGAAATTTATCGTAATCCTATTATCTTTCAAGAATACATTTCTTCTTCAATAGGAAAGTCGATACGTGTTCTAATTATTGATGGTAAAGTTTTTGGAGCATTTACACGAAAAAATTCCCAAGATTTCAGAAGTAATTGTGGTGTGACAGCAGGAGGCGAAAAAATTAAGAACATTGAAAAATACGCTGCTTTTGCCCAGAGGATTTCTGATTTACTACATATTGAGTACGCTGGTTTAGATCTATTGGATAATAATGGAGAAATCATGCTTTGTGAAATCAATTCCAATGCTTTTTTTGAAGAATTCGAATTAGTTACTGGACAAAATGTTGCTCAAGCAATTGTCTCGATGATTATTAGAAAGGTAAACGATGAATAAGAATGCTAAAAATGTTTCCCCATATCAAGCGAAACAAAGAAAAAAAGACTATCGGAATATCAAACAATTTAAAGTTAAAAAACATATTGAATTGCTTCCATTTTTACTCGAAACATTTGCTAGCCAATCCCGCAACTCAGTTAAATCGCTTTTGTCTTCTCATCGTATTAGTGTAAACGGAGCGCCTATCTCGCAATTTAATTTTAAATTATATCCGGATGATGAAGTAATTGTTGCTTCTTCTCCGATTCGAAAGAAAACGCGAAGTAATTTGCCAATTCTTTATGAAGATTCGGAATTTATTGTTATTAATAAGCCAAGCGGGTTATTATCAATCGCCTCTGACAAAGAAAAAAGCTCAACAGCTTATCGCATGCTATCAGACTATGTTCAGCAAAAAGATAAGCATAATCGTATCTTTGTGGTCCATCGAATTGATGAAGATACCTCTGGAGTTTTAATTGTGGCGAAGAATCCTACTATTCAAAAGCAGATGCAAGATCATTGGAATGAATTAGTGACCAAGCGCGGTTATTTCGCCATTGTTGACGGCAAGATGGAACAGCCGAGCGGAACAGTTAAGTCTTATCTTAAAAAGAATGCACAAAATTTAATGTACTCTTCAAAAAAAATTGGTGACGGACAATTGTCTATCACTCACTACAAAGTTATTAAAGAAAAAGACAATTACTCTCTTCTTGATATTAATATCGATACAGGACGAAAAAATCAAATTCGCGTTCATATGGGCGATCTTGGCCACTATGTAATTGGGGATGACAAATATGGTGAGCCATCTAATCCAATTAAACGCTTAGGGCTTCATGCTTATTGCCTAGAATTTAAACATCCTGTTAGTGGGAAAATAATGAAGTTTAATGCTCCCATCCCTAAAGAATTTTCTCTTCTTTTTCCGAGAGATAAATCATTAAATAAAAAATAGCTGATAATCAGCTATTTTATTTATTCTCCGTTTCGTGATTTGGAATCGTATTTTTTTCTTTCAACAGTGTTTAGGATTTTTTTCCTCATGCGATATGTTGAAGGAGTAATTTCCACTAACTCATCAGCATTGATATAATCAAGGCAACTTTCAAGAGACATTTTTCTTGGTGTTTTTAAAACAACTGTGTTGTCTTTGTTGGAACTGCGCATATTATTTAAAGATTTCTTGGTGGTGACATTAACAGCGAGATCAATGGGATAACGATTCTCGCCGATAATCATTCCTTCATAAACCATTGTTCCAGGATCAATAAACATCGTTCCTCTTTCTTCAATATGCTGAATAGCATAAGGGGTCGCCTGTCCTGTTTCAGTGGCAACGAGAACGCCAATTGGACGCTGTCCAAGTTCTTCAGTAACCATTGGGCGGTATTCACGATAAGTATGTGACATAATACCATAGCCTTTTGTCAAAGACATGAAAATAGTGGAATAACCAATTAATCCACGGGAAGCAATGACGAATTCAAGAATTGTAATGGTCTCACGGGCATCCATGTTAATCAATTCTCCCCCTCGACTGCCAATGCTCGTCATCACGTCACCGACATATTCGTTAGGAACATCAATATTTAGATCCTCATATGGTTCACATTTTACTCCATCAATATCTCGAATAATAACTCGTGGTTTTGAAACCTCAAGTTCAAAGGATTCTCGGCGCATATTTTCGATTAAAATTGAAAGATGAAGTTCACCTCGACCTGAAACAATCCAAGATTCGCTTTTTGAAACACGACTTACTCTTAAAGCGACATCCTTTTGCGTTTCACGGAATAATCTTTCATCAATTTTGCGAGCAGTTAATTGCGTCCCTTCTTTACCGGCAAAAGGAGAGGAATTAGTTCCAAAAGTCATTTGTAAAGTAGGTTCATCAAGTTTAATCAATGGTAAAGGATCAATACAATCAGTGGCGCATATAGTTTCTCCAACATTGATATCGGTTAAACCAGCAATAGCAACAATTTCACCTGCTGATGCTTTTTCAATTTCCAATCGATGTGTAGCTTCGTAGCCAAATAATTTCATAACGCGGAATTGTTTTACGCTTCCATTCAAACGTGAAACAGTTACCATATCATCAACATGGATGGTTCCTTTTTTAATTGTGCCAATGCCAATTCTACCGACAAAGTCATTATAGTCAAGTAAAGCTATTTGCATCTGGAAGGGAGCGTTGATATCGGCTTTTGGAGCAGGAATATTTTTAATAATTGTTTCTAAAACAGCGTCCATGCCAGAAACTTGTTTAGCAGGATCAGATGAAAGAGAACTAGTCCCTTTTAAAGCGGATGTATAGACGATGGGAAAATCTAAAAATTCATCGGGAGCTCCCAATTCAATAAATAAATTTAAAACTTGATCTACAGTATCCTTAATATTGCAATTAGGACGATCAATTTTGTTAATGACAACAATGGGCTTGATATGGGCTTCTAAAGCTTTCTTAAGAACAAATCTTGTTTGAGGCATAGTCCCTTCAAAAGCGTCAACTAAAAGCAAGCATCCGTCAACCATGTTCATGATTCTTTCAACTTCACCACCGAAATCAGCGTGTCCCGGAGTGTCTAAAATATTAATTAAAGTGTTGTCGTAAATAATAGAGGTCGTTTTTGCTAAAATGGTAATGCCTCGTTCCCTTTCAATATCATTGCTATCCATGACACGATTTTCGACATCTTCGTTTGAGCGAAAGGCTCCAGCTGTTCTTAATAATTGATCGACAAGAGTAGTTTTGCCATGATCAACATGAGCGATAATTGCAATGTTTCGAATGTTCATAACATAACCCTCCCTGAAATTTACGCGTTTTCTATAATAGAAAAAGCAAATTGCGTTTGCAAGATAAAACAAAATAAATCTCATTATAAAATAATGAATATAAAATAAAATTTATTAACTAATATAACCTATTAACTTTTTAATGATATAAAACTATTTTTGGAATAAAAGTTTTGAAATTATATTTCTCTAGTAAATTTTGAAATTTAAAAAAACAATTATTTGCGAAAATCCATTTTGTTTACAAGCTTATATATATAATTTTTATTGATATTCATTTCTTCGCTTGTTATTTCAATAGCATTTTTATTTGATAAACCTTTTTTTATAAGATAACCTACTCTATCAATTATTTTATTATCATCCATAGCGGGTTTCTCTGTGCATCCAGAAATGATGATAACCATCTCGCCTTTCAGCCCTTCTTCTTCAAGAGTAAGAATTTCTTCCGCTGTGCCATGAATATATTCTTCGTTAAGTTTGGTTAGTTCTCTAGCAAGAACAATTTCTCTATTGTTAAGAACTTCTTTTATCAATGAAAGCGTTTTAAAAATTCGATGAGGACTCTCATAGAGAATAGTGGTTTCAAAGCGTTTTTTGATAGCCTCTAGCTCCTCTTTTGCCTCTTTATTTTTAGGCGATAAAAAGCCATAAAAATAGAAATGATCTGTTGATAATCCAGATGCCACTAATGCATTTAAAAACGCTGAACTGCCACTGATGGTGGAAACTTTGATATTGTTTTCTAGAGCTTTTTTAACCAATATTTGTCCTGGATCGCTAATCCCGGGATAACCAGCATCTGAGACATAAGCAATTTTTTTGCCCTCTTTTATCAATGAAACGAGATGTTCAGAGGCCCGCGATTCATTATGCTCTCGAAGAGAAAATAGTTCTTTTTTAATCCCAATTTTTTCTAATAGTGAATGAGTATTCCTCGTATCTTCTGCTGCAATTATATCGGCATTGCTTAATATATCAATTGCTCGTTTCGATATTTCAGAAAGATTGCCAATAGGAGTAGCAACTAGATATAAGATAAAACCACAATTATTAAAATTTTTATTTCTTTTCATTTGACGATGATCTTTTTTTAACA
>JBAYZW010000015.1:0-12180 GCA_041672305.1 Bacilli bacterium | reverse complement strand
AAAGAAAAACGAGAATTGTTATGATACTTAAGACAAAGAAATTAGTTTCTTTAGAATAATAACGATAAGGAGAAACTTTATGAAATTTATATGGGATAATCCCCAAGTTGATACCGCTAATTGGATTATAACAATTGTTCTGATTCTCGCCATTTACGCTCTTCTCTTTATTGTTTTTTCGAAAGTTGTAAAACGTAATGCCGCTTTTTATATCTGGACAATTTCTCTCGTTTTTGTTCTCGCCTCATATATCTTGAACTTGGAAGCGGTTTTAATTGTGGCCTCTGTTCTCAGCGGTGTCGCTTTTACCGTTTGTTTGTTTGCTAATCTCGGTGATTTACGCTCTTTTTTAGCCAATCCCTTTCGCCGTGCCAGTGGCAAAAATGTTAATTTTGGCATTGAAAAAATCTATGATCGCAAAGCTCTTTATAAAAATATCGAGACAGCTGTTATTGCTTTATCGAAAAGTCGAACGGGAGCTTTAATCACTTTTGAACGCAATACATCTTTAAAAGATATCATGAAAAATGGGGTTCCTGTTTTGGCTCCTGTCTCTCCTGAACTATTGATGACAATATTTTATCCGGGAACCCGTCTTCACGATGGAGCGGTCGTCGTTCATGACAATGAAATTCTCGCCGCTAGTGTCTTTTTTACTCCTACAACTAAACCTTTTGCCTATAAATATGGTTCTCGCCATCGTGCTGCAATTGGCATTTCGGAAGTTTCCGATGCTGTGACTGTTGTTGTTAGTGAAGAAACTGGTCGTATTTCCTTTGCTGTTAATGGTGAATTAGAAACAGTTAGTCCAGAAGCTTTTTTAAGAGCTTTTGAAACATATATGTCAGATGGGGGTAATGAAGAATAAATGGGAAAATATTTTGGTACGGATGGCGTTCGTGGTCCCGCCAATGATAAATTGACAGCTCATTTAGCATATCGTATCGGTCGTTTTATTGGTCAATACTCACACGGAAAAAAGACACGTATTTTAGTTGGCCGTGATACTCGTCTATCGGGTTCAATGCTTGATACAGCTTTAGTTGCTGGGATTACCTCAAGTGGCGGTAACGCTTATGAGTTAGCAGTGACAACCACTCCTTCTATTTCTTATCTAGTGGAGAAAAAAGGTTTCGATTTTGGGGTGATGATTTCGGCTTCTCATAATCCTTTTTTTGATAACGGCATTAAAATTTTTGCTCCTAACGGAGAAAAGTTGAGCAATGAAATCGAATTATTGATTGAAGAATATATTGACTCACCAACTGATTACCTTCCTTTAACAGCTAATCAAAATATGGGTCGTCTTATTATTTCGAAGGAATTAATTGATGAATATCTCGATTATTTGGCGAGTAAAGCCGTCAGTGGTTTATCACATTTGAAAATTGCCATTGACTGCGCTCATGGATCAGCCTCAGTCACAGCTAAAAAACTCTTTGTCAATCGCCTTCATTTGAAAGCTGATATATTCAATGATGATTTTAATGGAACTAACATTAATGATAATTGTGGTTCCACTCATTTAAAATTCTTGCAGAAAATTGTTAGTGATAATCATTATGATTTGGGCATTGCTTTTGATGGCGATGCTGATCGGTGTTTGTTTGTTAACCATGAAGGTCAAATTGTGGATGGCGATGCCACTATGTTTATAAATGCCCGATATTTGCAAAAGTATAAACTTCTTAAAGAAAATAAAATTGTTCTTACAGTCATGTCTAATCTCGGTTTAAAAAAGGCCCTTCTTAAAAATGGACTGGCCTATGAAGAGGTTAATGTTGGTGATAAATATGTTCAAGCCTGTTTAAAAGAAAAGAATCTTTCATTAGGGGGAGAACAATCAGGGCATGTCATTTTTAATGATGATTTGAATACAGGAGATGGTCAACTAACGGCAATCCACACTTTAAACATCCTTGCTACTGAGAAAAAATCTCTTAAGGAATTAACTGAAGATCTCGTTATTTATCCCCAAATACTTAAAAATATTGGGGTCTCAAATAAAGAGGCAATTGTTGAACACGACGGTTTAAAACTCTATATTAAAGAGCAAGAAGATATTTTAAAGGGTAATGGAAGAATTTTGGTTCGATCGAGTGGAACAGAACAATTAATTCGGGTTATGGTGGAAGCCTCAACGAGTGAAGAATGCGCTAGTATCGCTGATAAAATAGCGGACTATATTTCGAATATTTTTTATTAATTTTTATGATTAATTCAAAAGAAATTTACGACTATATTATTAAAATTCAAGCTATCTCAAAGATTGGACTTACTTATAGTAAGGATCCTTATGCTATTACCAACTATAATGAGATAAATGATCTTTCTAAGCGATTTCTTGAAGATTTTATTGATGTTAAATTTGATCGACCAAATTATTTTGAAAAAAATATCTATCCAACTCCAAATATTTCTGTTCGGACAATAATTTTTAATCAAGACCGCACAAAGATATTAATGGTTCGCGAAGTAAAAACACATGATTATTCTTTGCCTGGTGGTTGGGCGGAACTCTATGATTCGCCAAGTCAATCAGCCGCTAATGAATGTCAGCAAGAAGCGGGGGCTGAAGTTAAAATTATTCGTTTAGTGGGCATTACGAATCGTACCCCTTTTAAAAGTAATACGACTGTTCCTGAATATGTCATTCTATTTGAAGGATCTATTGAGGGAAAATTGCATGAGCATGAATACGAAACTGACGATGTTAGTTGGTTTCCAATTGATAACCTACCTGAAACTTCAAAGAAATTATCAATTGAGGAATTAAAAAGGCTCATTAAGGCTGCTCACGATAAAGAAGTTATTTTTGATTAATTGAAAGGAGAGAGGCGATGAAATAACAAAATGACCTTAATATTTAAGGACATTTTTGATATAATCAATTTAAAAGTAGACACTATGAAAAATTTATCAACACTAATTAATTTAACTCCTCTGCAAATATCTTTTATGGTTTGTATCGTTGTTGTGGGTCTCGCCTTGATTTTTTGTGCTATTTTTTTCCCGATTAGGCACCATTATATTTGCAAAAAATTTCATGAATATTACTATAAGAAAATTTATCGTGTAGCTTTTAATCAAGACTATTATCTTATCAATGATTTTCTCTTTCGCATTGACGATTCAACAGTGATGGGCATCGATCATATTCTTTTCGCTGATCGTTAT
Source organism: Bacilli bacterium (assembly GCA_041672305.1). Lineage (GTDB taxonomy): Bacteria > Bacillota_I > Bacilli_A > RFN20 > CAG-826 > JAAYDH01. Next base: position 9,003 of record JBAYZW010000015.1, on the reverse strand, counting down.
ATTTTTATTATTAATGATTATTTTTATGATGGTGATTTATTAGGTAATGCGGACGATAAATCATTAATTTTTGTTAACAAAAAAGGCAATAAACAATATACCGACAATCCTTTTATTACAAGCGAAAAAATTGTTTCTCGTCTTTCAATGATTACTGGAATTGACAGTTCTTTAATGATTGGTGTTGTTTTTGTTAACAATAGTTGCAAGTGCTTTGTTAAATCGGAATCAAAGCAATTTTATATTGTTCAAAGAAAATATTTTAAAATGCTTATTAAGAATGTTGAATCTCGAACAGTGGGCCGTATTAATCCTGTCCAGCTTGATAGTGCAGTAAAGGCTATTTATCGACTTAATCGCAGAAAGCACACCAAATGAAAACAAAAGACGCCTTTCTTCGTTCTAAAGAAATTTATCAAGCCCATCCTTTAAACTCATGGGTTTTAGGTATTGCTTTGGCTCTTTTTATCGCCGCTATCGTAGCAACTGGTTTTATATTTCCAGGTTCTTATATATTTTTCATTCCTTTTTTTGTTCTGCCTTTTTTGTTTGCTTTTATGATGCTTCATTACAGTTTAGGTATTAAAAACGAAGTGAGTACCAAAAATACTTTTCGACTCTTTGGTATTTATTTTACGAGGCCCTTTCGCTCTTCTTTTCGCGTCTTTCTTTCTTTCTTTAAAACAATTGTTGTGCAATTTCTTTTTACGATTTTAATTTTTATTGTCTTGTATCTTTTCTTCTATGGATATTATGGCAGTTTATTTACTGATAATTTGAGTGGTCTTTTCAATACGATTCTTAATCAAGCAACGATGTCTTCATCAGCATATAATACAGCCGTTAATGGATATATGACTGCCAATGGTAATATGCTCCAGAATTTAGCCTATATAGTTGTTATTTCGTCGGATTTTGTAGCGGTCATTACTTTTTGCTTTCTTGTGTCAGTTGAATCGCTAAGTATCTATGCTCGTTTATCTCTTCCTCAAAGCACTCAGGTTTTTGTTCGCTCTAGTGTAAGAAGAGCAATTAAAAAACAAAAAGGCAGTTTTTATTCTAGCTATATTGCTTTAAACTGGCCTTTATTCTTTTTATTAGTTTTGGGGATGGTAGTGGGATCACTTATAGCTCTTCTTATTTTTAATAATGCCGATAACGCCTCTATATTTGGAGTTATATGTGGATTTATTTTAACCTCTTTCTTTCTTCCGTTTTATTTCAATAATATGCAATCCCTTTACTCATTATTGGAGCCTGATGTAAAAGAATCTTCTCAAGAACTTGCTCATGAGATGCTCTCTAGCATAAGATTGCAGAGAGAGTTAAATGAACAAGAGGCAAAAGAATTGGAAAACGCAATTGATGCTTTAAATAAAGAGATTGATAATCGAAAAAATATAGATGAGACAGATGATGAAGAAAATAAAGAAAAAGACCACTAAGGGTCTTGATTAACGAATGGAGCAAGTGACGGGAATCGAACCCGCATAACTACCTTGGCAAGGTAGTGTTCTACCACTGAACTACACCTGCATAATGCATCAGCCATCCAAATTTGGCTTAATTATTATAGCAAATGAAATGTAAGATGCAATATAATTTCAAATCGAAAAGGAGATATAAAATGATTACTAACCAAGAACTTGCCAATCTTATCTTCCCAAATGTGACTGAGACAGTGGAAGATTTAGAAAAAGAGTTCCCCAAGCGTCAACTTCCTGAAGGAGCAGAGGTCACTCGTTTTGCACCGAGTCCAACAGGCTTTTTACATACAGGTTCTCTTTTTACTAGTTTGATCTGTCGAAAGGTTGCCACACAGACAAGAGGTGTTTTCTTTGTGCGACTTGAAGACACTGATACCAAGCGTGAAATACAAGGTTCAGGAGAAGAACTTCTCGAACAATTAAAAATATTTAATATTGTTCCTGATGAAGGATATATGGGTAATAGTCAAAAAGGTAATTATGGACCATATGTTCAATCACAAAGAGCAGATATTTATCGCGCTGTCATTAAACATTTGATTATCTTAGGAAAAGCTTATCCGTGTTTTTGCACACCCCATGATTTGAACGAGATACGCGCTCGCCAAGAATCAGCTAAATTAGTTCCTGGTTATTATGGTCAATTTGCGAAGTGCCGATTTTTGACAAATGAAGAAAGAGCAACGCGCCTTTTGGCGGGTGAGCCATTTGTTATTCGCTTTAAATCAAGTGGCAACCATATTCGGAAAATTCGTGTTCATGATTTAGTTCATGGCACTTTTGAAATTGCTCAAAACGACCAGGATATCGTTATTTATAAGAGTGATGGACTTCCTACTTATCATTTTGCCCATGTCGTCGATGATCATTTTATGAAGACGACCACTGTTATTCGAGGCGAAGAATGGATTGCTTCTCTCCCCATTCATCTTGAATTATTTGAAGCCTTAGGATGGAAAGCCCCTCTTTATGCTCATTTACCCGTGATTATGAAATTGGATGAGAATGGTAATCGCCGGAAACTATCTAAACGTTTAGACAGCGAAGCAGCAGTAAGTTATTTCTTACAAGATGGTTATCCATCTGAAGCTCTTATCATGTATTTGATGACAATTGCTAATTCTAATTTTGAGGAATGGATTTTTCTTCATCATTTTGAAAAGATGGAAGATTTTATTTTTTCATTTAATAAAATGTCGCTCGATGGTGCTTTATTTGATATTGGTAAATTGAATTTCTTTGCTCGCGAAATTTTAGCTAAAAAAACGAAGGAAGAAATTTATGACATGGCTGTTGCATACGCTGATAAATATCAACCCAAACTTTTAGAAGTTATCAAACGTTCTCCTAGTTATTTTATGGAAATTATGAATATTGAAAGAGAGAAAGAAAATCCTCGTAAAGATTATGAGAAATTTGGTGATTTATTATCGTCAATTAATTTCTTTTATGATGATTTTTATCAGGATTTATTAAAAGGCCCTCTTCCATTTAATGAGCGTTTCAACAAGCAAACCATTTCTCGTGTTCTCATTGCCTTGAAAGAACAATTACCCTTTGCTGTAGATGAGCAAACTTGGTTTGCTTCAATGAAAAATATTGGCATAACATTAGGATTTGCTCCAAATGGTAAGACTTATAAAAATGATCCAGATAAATATTTGGGATCAATCGGAGATGTTGCGGAGATGCTTCGCATTGCTTTAACTGGAAGAAAGAATAGCCCTAATCTTTACTATGTCATGAAGGTCTTGACTAAAGAGAGATGTGATAAGCGAATTGAACAGATTATTTCTTCGTTTTAATTTTCCATGAGAGTGATATAATACTCTCACTGGTCCCATGGTCAAGAGGTTAAGACGAGACCCTCTCAAGGTCTAATCCCGAGTTCGATTCTCGGTGGGATCACCAAAAAAACACTAAGCTTTGACAAATGGTCAAGGCTTTTTCTTTTTTCTAGAATATAATGAGGATATGAAAGCCCTATTCTTGTACAATCCCATTAGTGGGAGAGGTCTTACTTCCCATCAAATTACATATATTTTTCATCAGCTTACCTTAATCTATGAGAGTGTCGATTACCAGTTATGTCAAACTAGCGATGAATTATCTCATTTTGTGGAATTGAGTTGCAGTCAATACGAAGTGTTAATCTTTGCTGGTGGCGATGGAACTTTCCATCATGTTCTTAATGCTTTGAAAAACCATTTCTCTCGACCAATCATTGGTATTATTCCGTGTGGCACACTTAATGATGCGAGTAAAAATTTTGGTTATCAGAAAAATATTTCACAAGCCCTGAAGATTATAAAAAAGGGCCATGTTAGAAAAATTGATGTTTTCAAAGCAAATGATATCTATGGGATTTTTTCTCTTTCGGTGGGAACTTTTTCCTCTATTCCATATCTTGTAAAACATCAGCGGAAAAAGCGTCATGGACGGTGGGCTTATTATTGGAAGGCCTTTCTTAGTCTATGCCATCATCATCAAATAGCTGGCAAAGTCCTAATTCCTTTGAAACAACAAACAATCACGTTTAAGGCTTCATTTATCCTCTTTCTTAATAGTGCATACATGGGCGGATTTAGAATTAATCCTCGTTCATGTCTCGACGATGGTCTTATTGATTTTCTCTACACTGATAAAGGCTGGTTCAATGGTTTATTTCGGTATTTTTTCCGTTCGCATCTTATTAAACATTTCTCTTTAAACAACTGCATAGTTAAGCTTGAAACAGTTGAAAATTGGGACATTGATGGAGAGAAAATGACTGGCCGGGAAGTGCACATTCAGGTTTTGAAAGATTATCTTCAAGTCCTGTCAAATAAACATTTTTGAAATAAAATAATCGAGAATTGCAACTTTTTTGTGTAAAATGTTGTTTTTTTTACCTCGCGCGTTAAAATGATAATATCTCTTGGAGGAATCTTTATGAAAAAAGGTTTTAAAGTCTCATTTATAATTTTGAGCATTCTTGCCGCTTTACTTTTTCTCGGCGCTGTGGCGATGTACGTTACACAAATCACCATCAAAGATCCATCGTTATGGACAGCAATCTTTACTAGCTATGTAATTGACTCTGCTGCTTTCGGAAAATTTAATGGATCTGTTTTATTCCCCTACAGTAGCATTGTTTTGTATGCTTCATTTGCCATTGGAATTATCCTCTTGATTTTAAGCATTGTTCTTATTAAAAAACGTCCAATTCTAAAATTAATTGGCATCCTTGCATCAATATTCGTTATTCTTCTCGGCGCTTGTATGGCCGCCATTATTATTCCGACGAATTTCATTCTTGTTTTTGCTGGTAGTGACCTCGTCTTTCGCATTGGCACTTATGCATTGGTGAGCCTTGCTTCCTTATTTGTTGTTCTCGCTATTGTTTTAGTGATTATGGCAATTTGCTATTCATTGAAAAATCTCCCTATTAAGGAAGGTTTATTCACGAATGATGTTTCTGTTGAAGAAACTGTAGAAAATGAAGAAGTTGAAGCCGCGAAAGCTCCTGCTGATCCAGTGGAGTATGAAGATATTACGGCTGAACCAGTTCCTGTTTTTATTCCTGAGCCAGAACCTGAACCCGAACCAGAACCTGAATCAACTCCTGCTCCTGAGAAATCAGAATCTATTGATCCGAAAGAATTCGCTGCGATGATTCGCGACATTGTTCGCGATGAAATCGCACGTAATAATGCTGCTCAACAGAAACCAGAATCTCGTCCAACTACTGACAATCATAGTATTGTGGGCGCAACCTTTGGAGGACCATTAATTGTTCAATATTTTGGTAGCGGTGTGGCCCCTGTTCAACAAACTTCTGCTCCTGTTGCTCCATCAGTTGCTCCTCAACCTGAACAACCAGTTGCTAAAGTTGAACCAGTTGCTAAACCTATTAATAAGACCGAACCAATTAAAGTTGAACCAGTCAAAGACGAACCATCTCCTGTAGAAGCGTCGATTCCAACCGAACCTGTTTCTGCTCCAGTAGTTGAGGAACCAGTTGCATCTAAAGCCCCAATTATTCGTATCCCTTTTGAAGAAAGAATGATTAAGGCTGATAAAGAGATGCAAGAAAATTACAACATCATTAAAAATGAAATTTTATCTTATGGTGTAAAATCTCGCGTTTCTTCTTCGGGTGATACTTTCCGTTTGCATCGTAAAACATATGTTAAGTTAACAATTGCGGGAAAGAGTTTAAAATTATATTTTGCTCTTAATCCTGACGATTATAAGGATTCAACTATTCCTGTGCAAGATGCGAGCAATAAAGCTATCTATGCGGAAATACCTCTTATTTTCAAGGTTAAATCAGCTTTGTCGATGAAACGATGCAAAGAATTAATTCAAACCGTTATGGATACTGATAATTTAGAGCAAGGCGAAGTGGGTGCTGTTAACTGGGTTAAAGAATTGAAGGCTGAAGCTAAAGACAAAGCTAAAAAAGATCAAAATCAAAACGAGGATTAAAACATTTCTTCCTCATTAAATGAGCCGTTTTTAACGGCTTTTTTATTATCCATTCGTGAAAATGCACATATTATGCGTATATACTCTTTGCGCGCTAATTCATAATATGATAACATTTATTACTGAGCAAATCGTTCGGAAGGGATGTGGTCATCTAATGGATGTGCCTCTGTCGTGGCTTGTTATTGGTCTTTGCGTTTTAGGAAGTTTCTTTTTTTCCGCCAGCGAAACAGCATTATCGTGTTGTAATCGCTTTAAAATTCAAGTGAAAGCGGATAATGGAAGCAAAACTGCTAAGCTTCTTTTGAAATTATGTAACCGATTTGATCGAGCCTTAACGGTCATTCTTATTGGTAATAATATTGTTGCTATTGCTGCTTCTGCTGTGTCAACAGTTCTTTTTGTGCAATTAATTTTTCCTAATTTTGAACCAACTACCGTTTCATTGCTCTCTTCTATTTGCATGACTTTTATTTTTTATATTCTTGGCGATACGCTTCCTAAAACCATCGCTCGAGCAATTCCAGATACATTTTCTTATATAATGGTTTATCCTATCTATTTTTTGATGATTATTCTCTATCCTATTGCCATTATTTTTGAATTGTTAACGAAAGGCATAACTCGTCTTTTTAAAGTTAAAGGCGATGAGCAATTTACTGAAGAGGATTTTGAAACAGCTGTTGAAAAAGTCACTGACGAAGGTGTTCTTGATGAAGAGCAAACTGAAATCATTCAATCCGCTTTGGATTTTATTGATACCAATGTCAAAGAAGTACTCACCCCTCGTGATAAAATTTTTGCTCTTGATATCACGAATTTAACGCATGAAAAATTGAAGGAAATTTTGCTAAATACAAATTATTCGCGCATTCCTATTTATGAAGGATCTTTTGATAACATTATTGGCATTCTTCTAGTGAAAACATATTTTAAAGAAATCACGATCAATCCTCAAATCTCTATTCGTCATCTTTTGGTAAAACCTTATTTTGTAACGGGCACCATTATGATTGATGATCTTTTTAATGGCTTCAAAAAACATCATAGTCATATCGCTATTGTCAAGGATAATAAGCAAAATATTATCGGTATGGTGACAATGGAAGATGTTTTAGAAGAATTGGTCAGTGACATTAGCGAGCCTTCAACACCCAAGGAGAAGAAATAATATGCATTGGTATTATTATCTTATTGTTGGCATCTGTTGTTTGTTTAGCGCTTTCTTTTCTAGCGCGGACATTATCTATGGCATGGTTGATCAAGATCGACTGGAGAGAGCAATTAAGAGTGGCAAAAAAGTTAAAAGTGCTAAACTCGCTCTTAAAATTGCTAAGAATTATGAATTTTCGATTGCCTCGATATTGTTTGGTAACAATGTCGTTAATATTTTAGCTTCCTCGATTGTAACCTTAATTGGTGTGAGTATTGGAGGACCAAATAATAGTGATCTCGGTGCGTTAGTTGCCGCGATTATTTTTACTACTGTCCTCGTTATTTTTTGTGAGTTTTTCCCAAAAGCTATTGGCAAGAGATTTAATTTTTCTCTTTCCCTTCTTTACGCTTATCCTCTCTCCTTCTTTATGTATTTGACCTTTATTATTGTTTGGCCTATTTCGAAATTGTTCGTTGCTATTGGCAAATTGTTCCGTAAAAAATCAAAGGAAGAAGATCGCATTGATGAAGACGTTTTGACAGAAATGGTGGATACGATTGAAGAGAATGGCGGGCTAGAAAAAGACGAAGCTGAATTAGTGAGATCAGCGATTGATCTCAACGATATTGAGGCCTATGAAATCATGACTCCTCGCGTCGATGTTTTTGCTCTCGATGTTGAAGATGATATTAATGAAATTCTTCAGGAAGGAGAAATATTTAAACATTCTCGTATTCCTATCTATGAAGACACGATTGATAATATCGTTGGCATTCTTCCGATCAAGAGTCTCTTAAAAGCCTATTTAAAAGGTAATTCTATCAATATCCGAAGTTTATGTTATGAGCCTCTATTTATTCCTCGCAATCATCAGGTAATGGACTTATTGGGTGAATTTAAGACTTCCAAGATTCATATTGCCATCATTAAAGATGAATATGGTGGAACAGAGGGCATTGTTACTATGGAAGATATCCTAGAAGAAATTGTTGGTGACATCTTTGATGAAACCGACGCAATTGAGGAAGAATTTGTCGATGAGGGACATGGTAAATACATTATTGATGGAGCCATGAATATTGATGATTTCTTTGAATTAATTGATTTTAACGAAGAATACGAAACTGATTACTCAACTGTTTCAGGATTATGTCAGGATATTCTTGATCGCTTTGCTAAAGTTGGTGACACCTTTAATTTCTTTCATTATGTTTTTATTGTTTTAGAAGCTGATCAATACACCGTTAAGAAAATTATGGTTGTCGATAACGAATATCAAGAAAAAGAAAATCGAGTTGAAGATTGATGAAGCGTCTTAATCAGTATATCGATAATCAATTAGCGAATATTAAGGGTCAAAAGATTATTGTCACTGGAGCCAATAGTGGCATTGGCTTTTCCATCTGTGATGTTTTACTTTTAAAACAAGCTCATCTTGTCATGGCTTGTCGAGATAGGAATCGTGGCATGGAAGCTCGTCTTGCTTTGCAAAAGCGCCATCCATTGCAAAAAATTGAGATTATTTTTTATGACCAATCTTCCCTTCTTTCAATAAAGAATTTTGTTGATTTATTGACTAATCAACACAGTGATTTTTCCGCTTTGATTTTAAATGCTGGAGTGTTTCGCCCAAGGGAGTCTCTCCTCTTTGAAAATAATGTTCCATTAACAATTGGTACTAATTTTTTAGGACCTCTTTATATTGTCGATTTATTACAGCCATTTCTTCAAAAGACCCAGAGTGAAAAACGCATTATTTTTCAAGGCTCTCTCACTTATCATATCAATAAATATCATAGTAAAGAAAAATCGTTTTTAAATATTAAGGAAGGTCTAATTAAGCAATACAATATTTCTAAATTGGGCGTTACGCAGATCTTTAATTTCTAT
>JBAYZW010000014.1:0-12631 GCA_041672305.1 Bacilli bacterium | reverse complement strand
TTCTCCCATTATGCGACCTTCATGGTCGAGAAGTGGGAGTCAGCAAATTCTGATTATCGAGGTCTTCTTATCTATTCTTTTGAAAAGCAATATGATGTCATTGGTTGGACGGAAAGTGAAGTAAAAGATTATCTTGGTGAACCAGAAGAAACAACGACATATGTTAATGAAGGCAGTCCATTCAATGGACTACTGATGGAAAGCTATAATTTAGGATATTATCAAGACTATATCGATCCGTCCTTTTATCAAGTGGTTTATTCCGCTACTCTAGATGTTGTTTATACGAACATTGCAACTTCTTAAAATTAAATATTGACTCTCCTCTTGGGTCATAGATTAAAGTCGAATTGTGGAGGTCATATGCTGAAGATTGGTGAATTTTCTAAATTATCGATGTTGACGATTAAAGCCCTGAGATTTTATGAAGAAGAAGGTATCCTTCTCCCTCGTAAAATTGATGATGAAACGGGCTATCGTTATTACGATACAAAACAACTAGTGATGGCTTCAAAGATTAAGTCTTTGCGGCAGTTAGACTTTTCGATTGAAGAAATTAAGCTCTATCTATCAGGCCACATGCAACGAGAACTTCTCATCAAAAAAGAAAAGGAACTAGCGAGTAGAAACTTTTTCATCCAGCAAAAGATCTTCACCATTCATTACTTATTGGAGGAGAACAAAATGAATTACCAAGTCGTCGTCAAAGAATTACCAGCCTGTATCGTCTATAGCGAGCAACGCGTCTTAAAAAGCTATAAAGAATTAACTAATCTGGTTTTAGAATCCGCTCAAGAATGTTTAAGACTCAATCCGGGCATGAAGTGTGTCAAGCCAGATTATTGTTTCTGCGAATATCTCGATGGAGAATATCGCGAGACCAACATCACGACCCGTTATTGCCAAGCGGTTGTCAGCAAAGGAGTGGAGAATGAAAGAATTAAGTTCATTGAACTTCCCGCTACCAAAGTCTTATCCATCTATCACAAAGGATCTTATGATTCATTAGGTGAAGCCTATTCATTTATCTTTGGCTTTGCTCATAAGAATCACTACAAGATTAAAGGTTCACCTCGTGAATCTTATATCGATGGCGTGTGGAACAAAGAGAATGTCAGTGATTGGCTCACCGAGATTCAAATTCCCATCGAATAATTATTATCATTCTTTTAAATGTCATCCCTCTCTCTTTTTAAGCGTAAAATAAAAGAGAAGCTATATAGGGGGTAAATCGATATGGAAACATTTGATACCATTCTCAAAAGAAGAAGCATTCGCCATTTCACCGAGGAGAAAATCAGCGATGAGATGATTGATAAGTTGTTGCAAAGTGCGATGGCGGGGCCGAGCGCTCATAACAAACAACCATGGCAATTTTATGTCATTAAAGATCCTAAAATTCAAGAAGAGTTGAGAGGAGCGAGTCAATACACAAATCTCAATTCATCTTTGATGATTGTTGTCGCCGGTGACGATAAGCGTTCCCTGAACCATCGTGTCAATGACTTCTGGATTCAAGATTGTTCGGCGGCGATTGAGAACATGCTTTTAACCGCGACTGATCTTGGCCTTGGTTCCTGTTGGTGTGGACTATTTCCTCTTATTACCCCCATTAAAAGAGTCCGAGAGATTCTTCATCTTGATAAAACAATCATTCCTTTAGCGCTTCTTCATTTTGGCTATCCCGATGAGAAGAAAGAAGCGCGAACGCAATATGATCCGCAGAGAGTTCATTATTTTTAAATATTTAAAAAATGAAAAAAATCATGGTCTTGATTTGTCAATAATATAAGAGGAGGAAAATGACATGAAAAAAATCACTTGTGGCTTACTTTTATTTTCTTTTTTATTGATGGGATGCTCTAACTCATCCCCATTTCTAAGTCGACCCATTGACACTAATCTATCTCTATGGATTACGGAAGAAGTCGATGAAGATTCATTATCTTCAATGACTTATTTGCCAGGTGGTTTTGGAATGGATCTTTATCTTGATTCTAGTTATGAAGCAATTGATAACGGCGATGGCACTTATCGCGCTCCCGATGTTCATGTTATCTATCAAATATCCGCTTATCCTGATTATAGTGATGGAGGGTCCTATGTTACTTATATCAGTATCACCGATCCCGCTATTAATGTTTATGGATTATCTCTCTCCTCTAGTCAGGAAGATGTTAGTGTTAAAATGACTTTGCTCGGTTTTACTCATCAATGTCAAGAATGCTCTGGCCTTCAAGAATATTGGACCAAGAATAATTGTGCTTTTACCTTTAATGAATATTCCATAACCATCGGAGCGTCGATAAGTAATAGAGATCATCTTGTTTTTTAATTATTTAGGTAATGAATTATATGAAAATGAAAAAAATAGTATTATCAGAAATTCTACTTGCGATGACAATGGGATTATCATCCTGCATTTCAAATAATGCAGCCTCTGAAGTTTCGCTCTCCTCTCTTTATTCATGGATTAATGAATTAAGTGTAGAGAATGTTGATTACATCCTTTCTGGTTCATTGCCAGGAACGATTGCTCCTACTATGAAGAGCTTTAATATATGGAGTATGGCTAAGGAAAATACGGAAATGGATCAAACAATTGATTTTCTGCAATCTGCAAAGGTGGAAACGAGTGATTACTTTCTTCCAGATGGTGGGCGTGGTCAGGCACTAATCGTTTATCTTAAAAGTGGCGTTTCGCATGAAATATACACTAATGGAAGAATATTTATTGCTGATGAGGCATATTATTCTTTTACTACTGATTTACCTAGTTTTTCCATTTCATATGGTCAGCAATTTCTCTTTCAATCGGTGTGGGACTTTGCTCTTTATGATGGTGAAGTAGAAGCAGACTATGATCATTCACTTTTAAGGGAAATGATTTTTAAAGAAGAACAAGATGAGGTCATCGCTGACAGTGCTTATGATGATTATTCATTCGTAGGAGAACTAGGAACGATTAAGTTTAAAACCGCAAAGACATTTGATTTGATTCTCAATCAAGATATTACTACTTATACAATTGTTAACAATTATTCATTTTCTCTTGCCTAATTTTTCAGTAAAATTACTTTAATGAGAGTAATATCATGCGCTTAATTTTACCCAGTGAGAAATATTTAAAATTCTATGTTCAAGCTTTTAATGATGACCAACAAGGCCATCCAGGAACAAAAGAGTTTTTTTATTTCCCGCCGGAAAAAGTTATTCAACAAGCATATAATCATCGACATGGTGTTGATTTAAAACCAGGATATGTCAAAAGTACTTTGCTGTGGATTATGGCTGATAAAGAGTTTATCGGCAATGTCTATATTCGTCATGAACTGAATAAGAACCTTCTTAAGTATGGTGGCCATATCGGCTACGAAATACGCGATAGTAAGTGGAATCATGGTTATGGCACTAAAGCCTTAGCGCTAGCCTTAAAATACGCTAAGAGTAAATTAGGTCTTACTCATGTTCTCATCACTTGTGATGATGATAACATCGGTTCCGCTCGCGTCATCGAAAAGAATGGTGGAGTTTTAGAGAACAAAGTTCATAACACTTTAGAAGATGGCCGTCATGTTTTGACAAGGCGATATTGGATTGATATCTAATAAATTGTGTTTTGTTAAGACAGGTGATTAATTTGCCTGTTTTTATAGAAAGCGCCATAATGTTGATTCGTAATCAAGTTTAAAAAATGAGACAGATTTGTCATAAAAGCTTTTTTAACACATGATAATATAAAAATATATTTTGATTTCATATTTTGCTGAAACAAATTATTTTTGTAAACATCATTAAAGGAGATTTTTTATGGACAAAGATGATGAGCTAAAAGCCATTGAAGAAGCGATTGATTCTGGATCGGTTGCAGCGTATTCTCAATTGGGAAACTATTATGAAAATCGCAAAAAATTTGAAAAAGCTTTCCAAAGCTATTACAAAGGTTACAAATTAGGCAGTCATTATGGAGCTTTTTTCATAGCAAGAATGTTTGAAAATGGTCTTGGCATGGCTAAAGAAGACAGATTAAATGCTCATATATGGGATTTGAAAGCTGCCGATATGGGCAATTCCGCTAGCCAGTACTATGTAGCATATAATTTTAGTCAAGGTGAGATAGTTGAAAAAAATCTACAAAAAGCCCTTCATTACTATACTCTTGCCAGTGAAAATGGTGATTTCGACGCTGCCTTATTTCTTGGACTTGCTTATAAAGAAGGTGGAGAATTGACTAACGTTGATGCTACTAAGTCAGAGAAGCATCTTTTTAATGCAGTGAAAAACGCGACAAATGATGAAGAAAAAGGTAGTGCCTATAATGAACTTAGCATTTTATATTTAGGATGTCTTGGAGAAAACCCATCATCGCGAGAATTTCTTAATCGTTGTCTTTGGTTCATGAATGCCGCAGTTAAATTAGGTGACAAAAATGCTATTGAAAACTCTAAAAAGTCTAATAGCATTCTCATAATTGATGAAAGAGCAAAGAACGAGGTCTCTAAAATGATTGAGCCAAATAGCCTCATTCTTCCAAAAGATTTTTATAATGAAAATTTCGATAAAACTTCGCAAACTGTAATAAAAAATAGCGATGATTCGAAAGGAGCTAATTCTGTTGTTAGTGACTATGGTCAAGATAATCAATCCAAGATGTCTACTTCAAGTGAAAGCAAAACAAGGCATGAACATCGTAAAACAGGGTTACGTGAAAATATTACAGATGAAGAAGTAATCGAATTTAATGGAATAGTAAATCGATTTTTAACATCATTAATCATTAAACTTGTGCTTTTTAGTATTGGACTCGGTATTATATTATATTTCTATTTCAATTTCGAAACTTATGGACCTTTATCAATACTTTTTTATATTATTGGTGTAATTATCGCTGGTTTTCCAGGGCTATTTAAAAGCCTAAGCAGTTCAATTAATATCAGCAAAAAGGTTGATCGTTTTTTTGGCACACCACAATATAAAGGAACTGTTGACTCAGAAGGAAATGTTCGAATCAAAGATAACACAGATTGGATATTCATCTTATTTCGAACATTCCTAAATCTTATTTACTACGCGTTATTTACCCCGTTTGAATTCTTAATAGGTATTATCAAAGTAATTATTTACAAACATAGAATTAATATTTATTGGAGCAACAAAGAATAACCAAGAGCCATTCTATTTTTTTTAAAAACTTTCTTTTTAATTTCGTTGTGATGATAAGTATAATTGTGATAGAAATTCTCTCATCTTTGCTTAATAGTATCAAATATAACAAACTTCTTTTATTCAAGGCCAGCCTTTATGAAATGTTATCTTTAAATACTTCTTTTTGATTGTATCAAAGCAGTGAACTATACTAATTAAGTATGTTTTTAGGGGAAACAAAGAATTTTAAACAATTTATCAAAATATTTCTCTCCAATTTTATTGGAATTGCACTCATTTTTTCGATTGGTTATTTTGGTTTAGGACAATTTTCTCCCTATGTTTCTATCGCTAAGGATATTGATTCGACCGCCCTTTATATTTTTAATTCTAATTATGATCAATATTATTCAGCGGAAGAACTAAACGAAACTGCTTATTATCATTATGAATATTCTGAAACAGATGGCTCGCTCGATGTTTATACTAATCAAGAAGGTCTAATTAAAGGTCTACCTTATTATTCCGACTTTTTTGATTCCATCTTCAATTTTAAATTCACAAATATCGAACAAATTGAAGAAGGCATTACCTATTCAAATAGCGATGTTAGTTCTTCTCACTATCTCCCTTTCTTTCATAATGTTTCTGTTGAGAATATGATAGCTTCCATTCAATTAAAGGTTTCTCATCTTTTTGTTTCTTCCAATATCACAAGTTTATACGATTGCGAATACATTGTTTATCCCACGATTAAGCCTCAAATTAGTAGTTCAGTTGGATTATCGGGATATTTTTGTGCGACTGGTCAAGACATTGTTTATTCTTTATTTTCTACCCGCGAATCAGTGAGTACTTATATTTTTATTCTTTCTCTTTTACCGATGGCGTTTTTATCGGTAGCTTTAGGTCTATTTTATCAACATGAAATTGACAAAGAACAATATATCTCCTTTATTAACTATGTTTTTTATAAGAAAAAAAGAACAATCCGCAACCAATTGTTTCTGAAGATGTTTGTGCCATCTATCATTGGCTCCATAGTGGCTATTTCCCTATCTTTTTTAATTTTTGCTAAAAGCAATGTGGAGTTTCTCCTCATTCCTTTATTGATCTATTTATTAATTCATTTCATCTATTTATATACCCTATCTGCGAAGCTCACTAAACGATCATTAATTAAAGGAGGAAACGATGATGATTAAAATTAATATTCACGATAAAAGTTTTAAACAGAAGACCATTTTTCATGAGACTTCCATCACGATTTCAAACAATGAATTTCTCGCTTTAAAAGGCGAATCAGGAATTGGCAAAACCACTTTGCTCTCGATGATCGGAATGACGGAATCCTTTGTTGGTGATTACTATGTCGATGATATTTTAATTAACAAAAAGAATCGCGAATCCATGCGTATCAATCTCTTCTCCTATATGTTTCAAAAACCAATGCTGATTCCCTATTTAACAGTTAAAGAAAACATCTTACTTCCCTTAAAAAATTTGAAAGCCCCTCTTGATGAGGCTGAATATCAAAAAGTTATCACTATTTTAAAGATTGCTGATTTAGAAAACCGCACCATCGTTAACTTGAGTGGTGGAGAAGCTAACCGTGTTTCCTTAGCTCGAGCGATGATGAGTGGCCGCAAGATTCTTTTGGCGGATGAACCAACGGGGTCACTTGATCATGACAACGCTGTTCACGTCATGAACTCGTTAAAAGATTTGCAAACAAAGTACGGATACACAATTATTCTCGTCACTCATTCAAATGAATTCGATCATTTTTATAATCGTATTTTAACCATAAATGATCATCAAATCGTGGAGAAACAATGAAGAAATTAAAAGCCATGTTTTATCCGAAGAAAACGAGTCGAACTTTATTTTTAAGTTTTTTCATTTTTTTAATCACGGCTTTCTCGCTTACCGCCGTCAATGGTTTTATCTATTCAAAAGAATCGGCCAATTATGCCGCCTTATCAGCAAATACTATTTATGAATATTATCGAGGCGATGAGAAACCAATTTCGACATCATGGGAAACATTTAAATCTGATAAGCAAAGCGAATATGAAAATATCATTGGGAAAGAGATATATAAAACCTCTTTGTCGCCTTCTTTTGGCCTCTGGTTTAAATTTGGGTCACAAAGTATTTACAATTGGGAAAACATTATTTTAACGGATGATATTGAAACTCTTTTTTCTCATGAATTTTTTGAAAAATTTCTCATTGTTGAACAAAACGAAGACGAGAATGGCCTTTATGTTTCTGATGCTTTTATAAATAAAAACAATCTCGTTCTTGGCGATCCTATCTATTTTTACAAAGATAGTCACACTCTTTTTTACTCTTCAACGATTAAAGGTGTTTTTCATTCTTATTATGAAAATGAAGATGATATCTTTTTTGCTGATCTTAATTTATATCAAGAAATGGATGGTGATAGTTTACTTGGTGAATCGCATCCCGGTTTTGCTTTGTTTTATTTCTTTAACGATAAAATCACCGCTATGGATGTGACAAAAGTTATCAATTTAAAAGGGTATGAAATATATTCCAAAGACTATTTGTTTAATAAAAATTATTCATCTTATAAACCAATTTTGCAGTTAGCGGATCTCTACCTCATCATTTCGTGTTTAGCTATTGGCGTCGCGGATGTTTATTTAATTTTTGATAAAGTTAAATTTAATCGCGATTTGATGCGTATTAGTCATTATTTTTATGATAAAAAATCCTCAATTGTGTTAAAAGAATCAATACGTAATTTCATTCTTTATTTCTTGGCCCTTTTGATAAGTGTTACCGTTCTTTATATTGGTAAATGGGCCATCTATTACTACACTGGCATCTGGATTATTTTTAGTTTTCTATCGTTAGCTTTAGCTCTTTTGATGATGCTGATTTCATTAGGGGCAACTGCTGTTATTACCTTTATTGCTTTGCAAGACAATCAATAAATTAACTGCTTTATTAAAAATAATTTTGGGTTTGAACACTAATACATTGACAATCATCAATATATTGTGATATAAAAGTCGTATTGAGGTAATGATTATGACAAATGGTGAATTTATTGATGCGATAAAAGCTCTCTCCGATCGAACAAGATTAGACATTCTCCAAATCATATCTAAATCAGGAACCATCTGCGCCTGTCAAATCCTTGATAAATTGCAAATCTCACAAGGAACATTGTCTCATCACATGAAGGTTCTTGTTAATCTAAACCTCGTTTCAGTGGAAAAAGATGGCAAGTGGTGTCACTACTCATTGATAAGAGAAAACATCTGCGATATCGCCCATTTTATTCAAGAAATATGCAGTTCATATCAACCGACTGATTGCTGCCGCAACTGTTGCTAATACTAACACCAGCCTCTTTTAGAGGCTTATATTTATGAACAATACATTGACAATCGTCAATATAAAGAAAGAAATCTTATGGAATTAACAAAAGAAAAAAAGCTGTTTAAGCATTGGAAACTTCTCATCACCTTAGGGGTGATTTTACTTATCATCATCGCTAATGTTTTAGTCGGCTTTTTAGCGGGTTGGGATGTCGCTCGAATTCCTTGGGATTTTATCAGTACTCAAATTTTAGGGATGAAATGGTTTAGCGATCTCATCTGGCAACTCATCACTCTTATCGGTGGATCTTTCAATCAAGGAACGTGGCAATATCAGATTGAATCCGCTGTTCAATTCTTTATCTTTGATTTTATCAAGATTGGAATTTTACTCTGCACTCTTATCTTTGTTATCTCTTATATTCAATCTTATTATCCTCCAGAGAGAACCAAGAAGATATTAGGCAAATATCATGGAATATGGGCTAATATTATCGGAGCTTTATTAGGAACTGTCACCCCGTTCTGCAGTTGTTCTTCGATTCCGATTTTCATCGGTTTTACGAGAGCGGGTTTATCAAGCGGCGTCACTTTTAGTTTTCTGATTTCTAGTCCTTTAGTAGATCTCGGCTCTTTAATGTTACTCGTTGGTTTCTTCGGTTGGCCTATCGCTATCGCTTATGTTTTAGTCGGCCTTGTTTTAGCGGTCATCGGAGGAACGATTATCGAAAAGACGGGTCTTGGCAAAAATGTTGAAGATTTCGTTTTAAAAGGAAAATCTTCGATTGATATCGAAAGTCCAGAATTGAGTCAAAAAGATCGCTTAATCTATGCCCGAGATCAAATGTGGCAAACTTATAAAAAGGTTTTCTGGTTTATTGTCATCGGGGTTGGCATTGGCTGTGTGATACATAATGTCATTCCTCAAGCGTGGATTGAAACATTGCTGGGTTCTAATACCTGGTATGGCGTGCCACTAG
The DNA here is from genome assembly GCA_041672305.1 of Bacilli bacterium. Taxonomy (GTDB): domain Bacteria; phylum Bacillota_I; class Bacilli_A; order RFN20; family CAG-826; genus JAAYDH01. Next base: position 3,150 of record JBAYZW010000014.1, on the reverse strand, counting down.
CGACGATTGTGGGTGTTCCGATGTACGCTGATATCTTTGGTACTCTGCCGATTGCTCAAGCTCTCTACGGTAAAGGAGCGGGTTTAGGAACCATTCTTTCTTTTATGATGAGTGTGACGGCATTATCTTTACCATCGTTAATCATGCTTCGGAAAGCCATTAAGCCTAAGCTATTGATGGCTTTTATCATCATCATTGTCATCGGAATTATCTTGATCGGATATCTCTTCAACATCTTTGGATATCTCTTCATTTAAATTAGATTATTAATGACGATGTCATTACTAATAAATACAAAAAAGGAGAAAATTAATTTATGAAAATTCAAGCTATTGGTTGTGGGTGCCCTAATTCCACGAAAAACTACGAGGCCGTGGTTCAAGCCGTCAAAGAATTAGAACTCGATGAAGAGGTTGAATTCTATAAAGACAGCGAAGGCATTATGGAAATGGGCATCATGTCCACCCCCGCCCTAGTTATCAACAACAAGATCTATTCGATGGGTCGAGTTCTCAATGTTAAACAAGCTAAAGAACTCATTCAAAAGGCCATGAAATCTGCTGGTTGTTCTTGCTGTAATTGTAAATAATTATATTCTTTTCAAAGATTTGAACTTGTTTCATTATATAATCATTTTAGAAATTGTTTTATGTAAACAAGAGGAGCAAAAAATGATTCAAAAAAAATATCGCGAAATTCGCGAATATTATGATAAAAATAATGAACTTGTTTCTAGTTTTTATGAAGGCGAACCTGGTCGTACAGTTACATTAATACCATCATTGCCAACTTTAATGCCACCTCATAATGGCGAAAATTTTCTTTATTGGGAAAAACCGGAAATTGTTGAAAACGACGATTGTATTCAGTGGACATTTAAAGCCGTTTATGGAATTCCTAGAACTTTAAGCACTGAAAATAAAACTTCAAAAAATGAAAAGGCTTTTAAAGGTTTTTCCAATTTTATTTTAGCTAATGCCGTTTTGCTGTTTTGTTTCTTAATTATCGTAATCGATATATTATTGATTATTTTTAATCCATTATTTTGGTATATTTATATTATTGAAATTGTTATTTCATTAATCATTGCCATAGTAGTTTCAAATATTTATAAATACATTGGTCATCTTTGGGAAAGAATTGACAAATTAGAAAATAATATTGATAAATAATGAAGCACAAAAAATTATGGAATTAAGTGAAATATATCAACAAATTGATCAAAGACTAGATGGAATTGATTTTTCATCTCTTTATCATGGCTTTTATCGTTTAAAATTTGCTTTATATAACGAAACAGAGTGTTACTTTAATGGAAAATATATTTCCAAAAGTGGCGCTTTTTTGGCTAATACAGCGATTGAATACGAAGGTGAATATATTGCCATTTGGATGATCACCGAGGATATTAGCGATTTTGATTCTTTAACCGCTTCCATCGTTCATGAGATGTTTCATGGTTATCAAAACATTATGCATGAATCAAGATGGAGTGATGAAATGAAAGCCTTGCTTAATTATCAGTATTCAATCGATAACCTCTCAAAAAAGTATCACGAAACTCAATTGTTGAAACAGTGCATAGAAGGTAATCATAAAGAGGTTTTTAACGAACTTTGCCAAATAAGAAAAGAAAGATTAATTTCTCATCCATATGAATATGATTACGAAGCAAGAGTGGAGCAGATTGAAGGTAGTGCAAAATATGTTGAATGGCAAGCCTTGCGAAAATTAAATCCGCAAAAAGGTTACATACTGCATGAAAAGATGATAAAGGAAATTGTTGATCCAAAGCAATATTTCCCCATTCGCATTATCTCCTATTCAATTGGAGCTCTTCTTTTAGAAGCGATAAGAAAATACACTGCTTTTGATTTTGAATCATTCACAGATATTCCATTTTCTATCGCTGTATTAAAAGATACGTTAGAATCAACAAATAGATACTACCCAAACGAAGAGATGTCTCAATGCTTGTTTTATTATCAACAACAAACAAAAGACATTATTCAAAAATCATTAACTAAAAACGAATGTATCGTAGATGGCAAATATCATCTTCTTGGAGTTAATATCTATGATGCGAGATATTTTAATCATTATGTGATATCAAACTATTTTGTTTCCTATCAAGACAACAAGAAAAATATGATTATGAATGGCAACTTTATTATTTTGCTTGATGATGACAAGAGAATTTTAAAAATATATAAACAATGATTTTGATTAGAATTCTTTTCTGCTCAGCTAGTCGCGAAATCCAGCACTAAAATGAATACATTAATTCGTTTTATTGTGTTAGCATAAAATTGCAAAATAAATATTAATTTAAGGGGAAATTGATGTGATTATTACTAATAACAATGTAATTTTTTATTTAGATCAACTACGTAAAAAACAAAAGTTGACTATCTTGCAGTTAACAAAAGGCATCACTTCATCGCGAAATTATCATCGTTATCTTTCTGGTGAAACAAATCCAACTTTTATTCATTTGTCAAAAATGCTTAATCGTTTATGCGTTACTCTATATGATTTTTATATTTATGTGCACAATAGTATTGAGAGAGACAATGCCATTGAAACAGAATTTTATGATGCGGTTAAAGATGGAAAATATGACTATGCTTATAAAAAAATATATTCTCAAATTAAAGGCAAGAATTTAAAGACTGTTTTTGCGGAGAAAACTATTCCTTGTCAAATTTGTTTCATGAAATACAAGTTAGGATTAATGAATGATACTCAAACAATATTGGAAATGAAAAAAGTTATTAATATAAAAGAACTTGTCAACAATTCTATCATTGATGACGATTTGATTTCATCGTTATATGTTTATGTTCAAATATGTCCAGATAAAGAAAAAAACATTATTGGTAATTATCTAGCTGATTTAATAATCACTAATGACTACGTCCAATTGATGCATTACTACCAATGGACGACGATGATTATGCATATTACCGCTTTGTCAGCTCTCACAACCATAAAAGAAAATCAACCTTGCAATTATAAAAAAATACAGCAGATAACTAGCAGTGCTTTAGAATTTAATTATCGCGCTAATTTAAAAATTCTAGACACGATGCTCTTTCGCATTCTCTATGACTTTACAAAACGTAATAAAAAACCGAATAAATATTTAAT
>JBAYZW010000013.1:0-13342 GCA_041672305.1 Bacilli bacterium | reverse complement strand
AACGCCATGTAAGCCACCAGAGACTTTGTATCCGCCTCCTTCGCCAAACTTTCCACCAGCGTGGAGAATAGTGTAGACAGTCTCAACACCAGAGAGACCACTTTTTGCCACTACATCAACAGGAATACCACGTCCGTTATCGACGACAGTGATTGTGTTGCCGGGATTGATTGAAATATCAACCTCAGTACAATAACCCGCTAAGGCTTCGTCAATAGAATTGTCAACAATCTCCCAAACGAGATGATGAAGACCAGCAGCAGAAGTTGTACCGATATACATGCCTGGTCTTTTTCTCACTGCTTCAAGGCCTTCTAAAACCTGAATGTTGGTTGCAGTATACTTTTTATCAGCTTTTTCGAGTTCCGCTTCCTCGACATTCATTTCCGAAATTTCAATGTCTGGTTCAGGAACTGGTTGAGAGGCGGGGGCAGCTGTGGCCTCGGTATTAACAACCTCTTTTTTTTCATCTTCCATTGAGAAGACCTCCTTATTTTTTGGTTTTTATTTGATATTGGCTTGCGCCACTAATTTCAAGTTGAGTAGCAGTGATAAACACTTGTTCGAACTTTTTTAAGAAATTGATTAAGCGACGACGGTGATTGCCATCTAATTCAGACATCACATCATCAAGAACAACAATCGGTCTCTTATCTTTGTCTTCAATGAGGAAGTAAGGACAGAGTTTTAAAGCGATAGCAATGATTCTGTTTTCCCCTTGAGATCCAAATTCGCTGATATTACGCCCATTTAGGTTAACTGAGAAGTCTTCTCGGTGAACCCCAATAGTTGTTACCTTTTTACGCAAATCGTTTGCTTCAGCGTTTTTAAAGGCTTTTAATGTCTCGGTATTGAAGTTGGCTCCGTAATTTACAAAAGGCTTGTAAATAACTTCAACCGAATTTTTCTCGCCTGTGAGCGCGCGCGTTATTTTTATAAGGATATCATTGATATCCTTCACATACATTTGACGATAAGAGATAATTGGTCCAGATAATTTGATCAACATCTCAGTTGTCGTATCTAATAACGTCTGATTAATTCTCTCGCTCTTAAGAATGTCATTTCGCTGTCGGAGAACCTTTTCATATCGAGATACATAATCAAGATATGGTTCACTTTTTTTAGATATAGAGATATCTAGAAAATTTCTTCTTTCACGTGGCGATCCACGAAACAGCATCACATCCTTTGGCTGGAACAGCACCACATTTACCAATTTTGATAGTTCAGAGATTCGAGAAATGGGTTTGTTATTAATAAACACTTGTCGATTCTCTCGATTGATAATCAAGCGAATTTTTCGATTGATAATCCCCTCTGAAATAACAGAGGATATCTCGGCTGTTTCATAACCTTTTTCAATCATATCGGCATTGATACTGTTTTTAAAGCTTCGCGCTAAAGAAAGGTAATAAAGCGCTTCCATCACATTGGTTTTTCCAACGCCGTTTGGGCCAATCAGAATATTGATTTTTGGCTTGAAACTAAACGTTGAATAAGTGTGATTCCGAAAGTTTCTAAGGGTTAAAGACCGAACAATCATTTTACCTTAATGATAAAAGTGGTATCTGCGACTTGAATTTTATCATCTCGATATAATTTACGACCGCGGCGATTTTCGGCTTCTCCGTTGACATAAACGATATTTTCGGCTAAATAATTCTTTGCCATTCCACCGGTTGAGATGATCCCTGAAATCTTTAGGAGAATTTGAAGTGTTATATAACCCTCGTTTTCTCGTAAAAGAACTATTTTTTCATCCATAACAACCCTTATGGATTTATTATACACAAGAACAATAAAAAAGGGAATAAAATATTCCCTTGCAAATATTAGTCAAAAAACAACCTTAAATGATTAATAAGTACGTACTGGAGTGACGATTTGAATAACCGAGTCATCTGAAGCGTTGCGAAGAACAAACGGCTTCATTTCGCCGACAAATTCAAAAGTAACATCTTCACAAGCAAGTGCTCTAATAGCCGAAAGAACAAACTCGCTATTAAAGGAGATTTTTAAACTTTGTCCTTCAAACTTACAAGTTTCCAATTTTTCAACAGCAGAACCAACTTGCGAACTTTTGGCGGAAATTTCGACTCCGAATTCTGACATACTTAAATCAACTACATTCTCACGATCGATAGACAAAATAGTTGTGCGGTCAATCGCTTTTGCCAAATCAGCAGCGTTGATTTCAAGTGAATAGTTATAACTCCTGGGAATGATATTTTTTGTGTTTGGATAGTCGCCCGCCACTAAACGAGTGGCAACGACTGTTCTTTCGAAAGTGAATAAAGCTTTCTTATCGCTAAAAGCGATATCAACAGAATCAAGGCCTTCGAGTAAACGATCGACTTCGATCATCATTTTAGCAGGAACATTGGCAACAAAATGAACATTGTTAGAAATATGGATAGCTTTTCTTGCCATGCGAGCTGAGTCAGTTGTAATCGCAACCAACAATCCATTTTCTGCTTCGAGATTCATCGCTGTTAAAATTGGTCTTTGCTCTTTAATTGAGGCAGCAAATGCTGTTTGGGAAACCAATGAACTAAAATCAGCTTTGCTTAAATTAATTTCTGTTCCATTTGGCTCGAGATCTAAATCAGGATATTCCTCAGGTTTAATACAATTAAGGCGCGATTCAAAGTGATTATCACCTATGACAGCAATGGTGGAATCTATAACATCAAATGTCATTTCTTCACCATCGAGTTTTCTAGTAATTTCTGTAACGATGCGACAGTTGATTAAAGTTGCACCTTCTTTATAATTACGAATGATTTCAGTATCACCAATTTTATAAGGGATGAATGTTTTAATCGTTAAATCATAATTTGAGCCAGTGATGAAAAGCCCTCTTTCATCTAATTCAATTTTTAAATTAGCGAGAACAGCAACAGCAACTTTGTTACTTACCGCTCGAGAGACGATATTTAATCCTTTAAGAAATTCTTCTCTTTTGATTGTAAATCTCATAATTAATTCCTTTCATTTATTATATTAATAATAGTAAGTCCGGTGGATTTGGTGGAAAACTATTCTTCCCAATAAGTTTTTTTGGATACTTTTTTATTCTAACACACTATATTTTACTTTGATATTTTATTTTCAATAAAGTATTTTATGGTTTTAGCCTTTTTTGCAATTCCTCGATGGCGGCTTTTAACTTGGGATCATTTTTCAACCCTTTATCCACCTTTTGAATAGCCGACATCACTGTTGTGTGATCCTTGCCACCAAACATGTCGCCTATTTTTTTAAGAGGAATATCAAGTGTGATGCGTATGAGATACATTGCGATGTGTCTCGCTAACGCAATTTGCCCAGTTCGTATCTTTCCTGTCAACGTTGAAGGGGTGAGGTTATAGTAATCGGAAACAACATTGATAATTTTTTGTTCGTTTAGTTGAGAAGCGAGAGATTTACCGCCAGTTAATGATTGAACAGCTTCGACCGCGACTTCCATTGTGATCTTATCTGTTTGCTTTAAAGAAACAACATAGAATATTAACCTATTTAATGCTCCCTCTAGTTCTCGGACATTCTTAGAAAATTTGTCAGCAAAAAAGTAGAGAACAGAATCATCAAATTTGTTGAGGTCTAAGCCATTAGCCTCAATTTTTTTGCGCAAAATTTCAACACAAGTGTTTTGATCAGGCTCGTTGATTTTCATGACTAGACCTTTACAAAATCTTGTCACCAAGCGATCTTCAAGACCATTTAACTCATTGGGTTGTTTATCTGATGTGATGACGATTTGTTTTGAATTATCAATCATCTTGTTATAAATAGCGAAGAACATTTCCTGTGTTTTAACCTTATTTGCTAACATTTGAACATCGTCGAGCAAAAGAACATCAACAGAACTAAAGAAATCTTTTAATGATTCGGCTTCTTTCTCTCCTTTCACATAACGAATGTATTCTTCAACAAAATCGCTCGTTGAGATATAGAGAATTTTATAATTTGGGCGCGCGTTCTTTATATAATTGCCAATAGCGTGAAGAAGGTGTGTTTTCCCTAAACCAGAATTGGAGTAAATAAAAAGTGGCTGAGCCAAAGTTTTGCCAGGATTAGAAGCGACAAACAACGATGCTTGAGAAGCTTCGCGATTAAAAGAACCAACAACAAAACTATCAAAAGTAAGTTTTGGGTTTAAAATTGCGTCGCGAAAATATTGCTGCTTCTTTACAACAGGTTGAGACTCTGCTTTGTTGTTAATATCACTTTCTAGAACAAAATCTAATTTAAAATTAGACTCAGTGATTTCGGCGACAACATCTTCAACAATATCGTAATATTTCTGTTTAATTAATGCCGCCGCTAAAGAAGAATTGACTACCACTACAATCGTATCGCCGTGAATCTCGTTAATATAACTACCAGCAAAGAAAGAATCAAACAGTTGTTTTTCTCCCAACCGCTCTTCAATTTTCTTTAAAGAACGATCCCAAAGTTGTGTAATTTCAGAAATTGAATTAATCATAAGTTAGGCCCTTTGTTTTCTGTCAAATATTATAGAATAATCCACAATATAATTGTATGAAAAAAAACGTAATTTTGATTTGTCCACAATAAATAAATAAAAAAAGTATGAATATATGGACTTTTCCACCAAATCCACAAAATGATGTGGTGGATAAAATTGTGGATAATATAAACGCTCAGTGGAAAACGGTGTAAAAAACAATTTGAGCACTAATAAATTTCTTACTAATATAGTTTTACTATAATTAACAATTTTGTTTCAAATAATGTTGTAGTATAAAAAACGGTGGAAAACTTTATTTTATTATTTTTTATGGAAGATTTTTCGATCAGATGACGCCAACCAGACTCCCACAATCATTAATAATAAGGCGACAAAATACCACCAAGGTGGCGTTTCACGAAACATGGCAAATGAGATAATTACAGCGATAAACGGGGCAAGAGAGAAAAACGCGCTAGTTCGAGGCGCTCCAATTCGCCTTTGAGCATAAATATAAAAGCATAAACTGACGCCATAAGCGACTAACCCGATTCCAAGCATGGCTAACAGAGATCCCCAATTGCTCATTGTCTCACCACTTCTCACCCCCACCATTGCGCAGATTAAAGCAGTTAGAAATCCTTCAATTAAAATTGACATAACAGGATCTTTATGGGCGATTTTTTTCATAAAATTATTACCGAACCCCCAGCAAATAGGAGCAATTAAAACTAAAAGTGCACCAGTTGAGAAACGAAAATTTGTCAAATCGTCACTGCTCAACAATACACAAGCGCTAAAAACAAATATGATACCTACCCATAAGCGAGGAGAAATTTTCTCCTTAAAAATAAATAGAGCGACAAGAGAAGTGACAACAATTTCAAAATTGCTTAATAAAGCAGCGTTAGAAGCAGATATCATTTTTAAGCCAACCATGCTACAAATAACACCAATGGCATTTAAAATAGCAATAGCTATGACATAAGGATAATCGTTTTTTTCGAGAGGTAATTCTTTTTTTTGAGGCTTAATAAAATGACGAATAATTAAAAAAACAGCTGCACAAATTGCCGCTCCTAAATAAAGCAAACCGCCTGAAAAAATGGGACCGATGGTGTTACTTGTCAACAGCAGCTTTGATAAAGGTGTGTTAATTGAAGAGCATAGAGCAGCACAAACAGCTAGTAATATTCCGGTGTTTAAGCCTTTTTTCACCTTGCAAGTATAGCACGCCAACATAGTGCGCGTATATGCATTTCGTTGACATTTATCTATAAATGCCCATATACTTTTTAATGCTACGTAAATCGGAGGTATTATTAATATGAAAAGAACTTATCAACCGAGCAAAATTCAGCATCAACGCAGAGCTGGCTTTCGCGCTCGTATGAAATCAGTCGGTGGCCGCAACGCTCTTGCTAGACGCAGAGCTAAGGGCAGAAAAACTCTTACTGCGTAATTAAAGACGAATGAAAGTTGTTAATCGAATTAAATCTACTCGAGATTTTGGCTCAGCGATTAAAAAAGGAAAGACTAGAAGCAATCGATCATTTGTCATTCACACAATGACTAACAATCTGCCTTATATGAGGATTGGGATTTCTGCTTCAGCTAAAATTGGCAACGCTGTAACCCGTAATCGCATTAAGCGTCAAGTGAGAGCTATGTGTGATAGTCTGTTAGACTATAATAGTAAATCCCTTGATATTGTTATTATCGTTAGAAAAGCTTTTTTAGATAGCGACTTTCAAACCAACAAATCACTTTTAAGTGAACTAGTACTTGTACAGATTGGAAAAAACGAATGAAAAAAAGTTTAAAATTTGGTTTAGGTGGTCTAGCTCTTGCAGCAGGCATCTTTGCTTTGACAAGTTGCACTAGCTCTTTCTGTTCTATAACTGATAAAGCTCACATCCTTTATTTGTTTGATTATGGTGTAACAAGTTATTCTCTTGATAACACTGCTGAATCAGAAGCTTTAACAGTTACTATCGATGGAGTTGTCTACTCAACCAATTTATATACAACCGCAAGTTTTGATGAAACAAACGATGAATCAAACGCTAAATACATCAATAAGATTAATGATGCTGCTGAAGATGCTTATATCCGCGCTCCGTCTCTTTCTTATTTTAAAGCTTTTGATCAAGTTGTTTTGAATCATGCTTTGGAAATTGCTGAATTTAATCAAGATGAACTAATTGGATTTAATTCTACTGACGCAGCTATAAATATCAAAACCGCTTCAAACGAAATCGATTTTACTGATGGCGCTCTTTTGTGTCCTGCCGAGAAATATGATGATTATTCAAACAACAAAGGTCTTTTAGATAAATATGGATATATTAAATTTGATGATTTGATCAATGAAGATAAAGCTTTATGGACTGACTGGGATTTATATAATCAAGAAGTAAGAAATTCGGGAATTAGTATTGATGAAGCTGCATCAAGTGACTATATTTCTTTTTATAAAAAGAAAATGAATAGTTATATCTCGTCTTATCGTTCATGTTTGGCGGTTAATACTGGAGATTATGGTGCCTATGGTGTTCATTCTTTGCCTGCTCAAATTGAAGGGAAAGCGTGGACTGACTGGTATGGTCTTTTGGAATTTCTCTTTGTTTGGCCAATCGGTGCTCTTGTTGATTTTCTTGCTGTCTCGTTCTCAGCTATTGGTAGTGGATGGGCTGAAATTCTTGCCATTTTGGTGGTGACATTTATCGTTCGTACATTAATGCTTTTTGTAACATTTAAACAACAAAAATCGACAACAGTTATGACGGAATTGCAACCTGAGATTGCTAAAATTCAAAGCAAATACCCTAACGCTAATACTAACAAGATGGAGAAGCAGCGATTAAGCGAAGAAACAGCGCGTCTCTATAAGAAACATAAAATCAATCCCTTAACATCCATTCTTGTTATGTTGGTCCAATTTCCAGTGTTTATCTGTGTATGGGGAGCTATGCAAGGAGCAGCTTGCCTTTCCTCTGGTGAATTCCTTGGATTAAGACTTAGCGATTCAATTGGATCAACTATTCTTCAAGCTTCAAGCTGGACTGCCGCTGGAGGATTTGGTGGATTAACCGCTACCATTCTCTTTATATTAATGGCGGCCGCACAAACTGTTGCTATGCTTTTGCCTCGTTGGTTACAAAAGAGAAAAGCGAAGAAAGTTGCTAAATTGGGACGGAATCCCGCTAAAGCAAGTCAAGACAACAAGATGAAATGGTTTACCTATATTATGCTTGGCTTTATTGTCCTTATGGGTCTTTCTCTTGCTTCAGGTATGGGTGTGTATTGGTTTTTTGGAGCTTTATTCTCTGTCGTCCAATCGTTTGTCACTCAGAAAATCGTTAATAAAAAAGATAAAAAAAGAAGAAGGTAATATATATGAAAGAATATCAAGGAAAAACAGCGGAAGAAGCATTGAGCAATGCTGCTGAAGAACTAAATGTGCCTGTCGATCAGCTTATCTATATCGTCAGCGACAAGAAAAAAGGACTATTTTCTAAGAAAATTGTCGTTGAAATTTATGAGATTTCTGATGTTATCAAATATGCTGAGGACTACCTTTTAGAAGTAATCGACAATTTGGAAATTGAATCAGCGGTTCAATCGTCAATTGATAACGATATTATTCGTATCACAATTGATTCGGCTCATAATCCTATTTTAATTGGGAAAAACGGTCGAACATTACAATCACTTAACGAATTAGTTAAACTCGCCGTTTCTAATCACTTCCATCGTCGATTTAGAATTCTTCTCGACATCAACGGTTATAAGGATAGTAAATATGTTCGTTTAGCCCGCATCGCTCGTCACGCCGCTCGTGAAGTGCAAAGATCGCGTGACACTTACACATTTGATCCAATGCCAGCTGATGAGCGAAGAGCTGTTCACAATGCTTGCAGTGGTTTAGCAAACATTCGAACTGAATCAATTGGTGAGGGCACTCATCGTCAAGTTCAAATCATTTATGTTGATTAGTAATGAGCACCCTTTGGGTGCTTTTTACACTATAAAAAGGAATTAAGACATGTTTGAAACTATTGTAGCTCTTGCTACGCCACCATTGAAATCGGCCTTAGCCGTCATCCGTTTATCAGGTGACGATTGTTTTAAGGTTGTTTCTTGTTTCTTTAGTCATAATCTTATCAGCATTCAACAAAAGACATTATTTCATGGCTTTATCAAAGACGGTGATGAAAAAATTGATGATGTGATACTTGCAGTTTACAAAGGTCCAAAAAGTTTTACAGGAGAAGATTCAGTAGAAATTATCTGCCATGGATCAATGCTTATCGCTAATCAAATTATTACACTTTGTTTAAAACATGGTGCGCGTTTAGCTACACACGGTGAATTTTCATCGCGCGCTTTTTTACATAACAAAATTGATCTTATTCAAGCTGAATCAATCAACGATGTAATTAACGCCACGACAAAAGAAGCAAAAAAACTCTCGCTCCTGTCTCTCGATGGAGAAGTGTCGAAATTGATTCTCCCTATAAAAGAAAAAATTGCTGATATTCTCTCATTAATTGAAGTTAATATTGACTTCCCTGAATATGAGGATATCGAGATTGCAAATAAAGAAAAAGTTGTTTTAATTGTTGATCAAATTCTTAATTCTATTGATAAGTTAATATCAGACGGACTAAAAGCAAAAGTTATTAAAGATGGTGTAAAAGTTGCTATTGTGGGGAAACCTAATGTTGGTAAATCCTCTCTTTTAAATGCCTTAATCGGCGAAGAAAAAGCTATTGTGACGGATATCGCTGGAACAACAAGAGATATTGTCGAAGGCGATATTAACTTAAAAGGAATTGTTCTTCACCTTCTTGATACAGCGGGAATACGACAAGTTAATGATAAAATTGAGTCCATTGGTGTTGAAAAAGCTAAACAAACAATCAAGCAGGCCGAACTGATTATTGTGGTTCTTGATGCTAGCGAAGAGTTAGGACCTGAAGATTATGAAATTTTAAAAATAACCGATAACGCTAATCGTATTATTGTTTACAATAAAAGTGATAAAAAAACCAATAGCGATAGACGGAATTTATTAATTTCAGCCTTGAAGAAAGATGTCACACCATTGATTGATGAAATTTATCGTTCTTTAGGTTTAAATGAGCAGTCTTTTGCTCAGCCTGCTCTTAATAATGCTCGCCAGTTAGGTTTGCTAGAAAGAACCAAAGAATCGCTTTTAAAAGCTAAACAAGACTCCATAAATGATTTGCCGATTGATTTAGTTTCTATATCGCTAAAAGATGCCTATGAGGCTATTTTAGAAATTTTAGGTGAAATAAATCAAATCGATATATCAAAAGAAATTTTTGCGCGATTTTGTGTAGGTAAATAAAATGATATTCGACACTCATTGTCATTTGAATGACGAACAATTATACCCACGAATTGATGAAATTATTGCGGATGCTGAAAAGGTCGGCGTTAATAAATTTTTAGTCGTTGGTTGGGATTATAATAGTTCATTACTCGCCATTGAATTAGCAAATAAATATCCTCAAATATACGCCGCTATCGGTTATCATCCTTGTAATGTTTTTAATGTTACATCTCTAGAATTTAATGAACTCATGTCGCACATCAATGATCCAAAAGTTGTCGCGGTTGGAGAAATAGGCCTTGATTATCATTGGAATAAAGAAGAAAGCGAAAGAAAAATACAAAAAGATTTTTTTATAAAGCAAATCGAAATTGCTAATCAAAATAAAAAGCCGATTACGATACATAATCGTGAGGCTTTTGAGGATTGCTTACAAATATTAAAGCAACATAGACCAATATTCGGTGGTGTGATGCATTGTTATTCTGGCAGCGTTGAATCTGTTCAATCTGTCATTGATTTAGGTTTGCTAATTGGACTTGGAGGAACATTAACCTTCACTAATGCTAAAAAACCTAAGGAAGTTTGCGAAAATACCCCTCTTAATAAGATAGTGGTTGAGACTGATTCGCCTTATCTTTCGCCTCATCCCTTGCGCGGAACCGTTAACGAGCCTAAAAATATTGTTCTTGTCATTGACGAAATAACAAATATCAAAAAGATATCGAAAAAACATATCATTGACGTTATTTATGAGACCTCATGCAAAATGTTTCACGTGTAAAATTATGAAATTGAATTTTGAGGGAATTATTGTTGTCGAAGGTAAGGAAGATGCTTCCTATTTATCATCTCTAATCGACACTGAAATTGTTATGACTAACGGATATGAAATACCGATTTCTGAAATAGCTTATTTAAATGCCGTGTCCAGCAAAAAGAAAATTTTAATTATGACTGATTCTGATTCAGCTGGTGAAGCAATTAGATCGCGTATTAAAATTTCTAACGCGAGACAAATTCGTGTTCCTCTTGATAAGTGCAATAAAAATAACAAACATGGTGTCGCAGAGTGTCAAAAGGAAGAAATTATCCATCTTTTGAAGCCTTTTTGCTCAAAAAAGATTGCAAAAGTTCCTGAAATTAATTCGGCTTTCTTGTGTTCGTTAGGTTTAAACAAAAAGGATTTGCGAACTATTTTTGCAAAAAAAGTATCAGTTGGTTTAGTCAATATGAAAGGGCTCGTGAGAAGATTGAATTCTCTTGATTACACAAAGGAAAAGATTATCGAAATAATGGGAGAAATGTAAATGGAAATTAATCGTTCAAATATCAATGAAATAATTCAGAATTTGAATTTGTTTCCTGAAAAAGATTACGGACAAAATTTTTTGATCGATTCGAGAGTTGCTAATCGTATAGTTGATAGTTTAGAAATTGAAAAGGATGATCAGATATTAGAAATTGGTCCAGGATTAGGATCTTTAACTCATTTTTTATTGTTATCACGAGCGAATGTTGATGTCGTGGATATTGATTCACGAATGACCCTTTTCCTCAATCGTGTATATTCCGATTATTCAAATTTAAAGATTGTGAATAATGATATTCGAAATATCGATGTCAGCCAATATTCAAAAATAATTGGTAATCTACCCTACAATATTACAACTGAGTTAGTGACATACCTCATTACCAACGCCACTAGTTGTCACAGATATGTTTTGATGTGTCAAGCTGAAGCATTCTCTCGTTTTTTCGATATTTCGGGAAAAAATTATGGACCAATTTCTGTTTTGATTCATCTATTAGGCGATTCAAGGAAGTTGTTCACTGTTAAACCAGGATCTTTTTATCCCTCTCCAAAATGTAATTCTGTCGTTTTTCAAATCGAACTTAATAACGCTATAAAAAGAAAAGAATGTCTTTTGACATATAAGCTTTGTAAGCAACTATTTTTGAACCGAAGAAAAACCATTCTAAACAATTTAACATCTTATCTAAAAAATCGTAATCTGGCTCAAAAAATTTGTTTTGATTTGTCTATTAAATTTGATAGACGTCCTGAACAAATAAGCCCTCAAGAATATTTTGATTTGTATCATGTTCTCTCAGCAAATGGTAATATAAAATAAGAACATTTTATACTTACTTTAATTTCATGAAAAAATGTTGCTGATTTAAGGACCAATAATTATAATTATTAAGTTTATGAAAGATTTAGTTGTGCGCAGTTATGCCAAAATTAATATATGTCTAAATGTTAACGAAAGACGCAGCGATGGTTTTCATAATCTTGATATGGTGATGGTGCCGGTTGAACTGCACGATTCTTTGTTAATCAGTGAATTGAAAAATGCCGATAATAATTTTGTGACTATTGACGATTTTTCAAATGGTAATGTCCATTATAATCTTGCCTCTTCAGCATTAACTTTAATTGAACAAAAATATCATCTTAAAAATAGATTTCGTGTCTCGATTCATAAATCAATTCCTATGCAAGCTGGTTTAGGAGGAGGGTCTTCTAATGCGGCTTTTGTTTTAAAAGGCATCAATAGAGTTTTAAAACTCAACATTAAAGAAAATGAATTAATTGAAATTGCCAGGCAATTAGGATCAGATGTACCATTTTTTATCCCTTGCAAGCCAGCTCGTTGCCACGGAACTGGTGATGATTTTGAATATATAAGCATTAAGAATAATTATTTTGTTTTGATTGTTAAACCAGACAAAGGATGTTCAACGAAGGATGTTTTTGATTTATCTGATACAATGACTTTATCAACCGGAAACGTTGACGATGTTGTCAAAGGCTTGACAGAAGGGGATGATCAGCTTCTTTCTCGATCAATTGTTAACTCTTTAGAGGAGCCCGCCATAAAGTTGGTTCCAGAAATTAAAATTATTAAAGAAAGATTGATTAATGCAGGTTTTTCCATTGTTTCAATGACGGGGTCTGGGAGTGCTGTTTTTGCTCTTAGCACCAATTTGGCTCTCATTAAATCAGTAGCAAGAAAGTTAGAAGATAAGTATCTTGTTGAAGTAACTAGTATTATTAAATAGGAGGATTTTATGGATAAATATGCTGTCGTATTAGCTGCGGGGAAAGGAACGAGAATGAGATCTCGTGATCCTCAACATTCCAAAGTTTCGTATCCAATTTTAGGAAAAGCTTTGGTCAATTATGTTCTTGATGCCATTATTCCTCTTGAAATGAAGAATATCGTTGTGGTGGTGGGCTTTGGCGGAGATGTGACAAAGTCGCTTGTCGAAGATCGCGCTGATGTTGTTTGGCAAAAAAATTTGAACGGAACAGGTGATGCTGTTTTGCAGGCCAAGAATTTGTTGCGTGACAAAGAAGGTTCAACGCTTGTTATATGCGGTGACACCCCCCTTGTAACAACTGAATCTATTGAGAATATTTTTAAGGTTCACGAAAAAATTAATAATAAGTTAACGATTGTTACTGCTGTTTTAGAAAATCCTGAAGGATATGGGCG
>JBAYZW010000012.1:0-14330 GCA_041672305.1 Bacilli bacterium | reverse complement strand
CCTATTTGGTTTACAAATTCAAACACATATATTACAAGTTTAACAAAGAAGGCTAATGTTTTATCGGATATTCAAGCGGCTTATTTTGGCACTACTTCTCAAACAGGATGGAATAGTGTTGAAACATTTTATGACACTGAATCAAAGAGTGCCCTTTCTCTAGAAGGGACAGTTTCTGATTGGTACGAATGCGGTCAATCATCGACAAGTTATTATAGTGATTCAACAGGTGGTGATAATACTATTTCGCTTGTCCAAACCGCTTCTGATTGGTATTTTGCTAATCATACTAGCGAATCTCGAACCGATTATGATCGAGATGGGAATGGCTACCTTGATGGCGTTATGTTAATTTATGGAGCCCCTGATTATCGAGAATTGGCGGATGATAACGCTTCTAATCTATGGGCTTATTGTTTTTGGATACAAGATGGAATATATCCTTCTTCTACTAATCCTGGACCTAATGTCTTTTTCTGGGCTTCGTATGATTTTATGTATAGTGCAACCACCGCTTTATTAAGAGCGGGAAGTAGTTATGGGGGCGGTGATACTTCGCATTGCAGTATTGATGCCCACACATATATCCATGAGATGGGACATGTCTTTGGTTTAGATGATTACTATGATTATAGTGGTCAATATTCACCAGCAGCGGGTTTTTCCATGCAAGATTATAATGTTGGTGGACATGACCCATTTTCAGTGATGGCTCTCGGATGGGCATCTCCTTATATTCCAACTGAAAGCTGTTCAATTACGATTAATGATTTCCAAAGTAGTCATGATTTAATTCTTCTTACACCAAATTGGAACTCTTATAATTCTCCATTTGATGAATATCTCTTATTGGAATTGTATACCCCAACTGGCTTAAATGAGTTTGATTCTGATTATTCATACTCTGGTGGCTATCCACAAGGTCCAAGTGTGCCTGGTATTCGCTTATGGCATATTGATGCGCGTTTAACTGCATATTTAAGTGGCGGCTGGAGCACAACGTTAACAAGCAATACGATGGGAAGCTATATTTATACCGCTATGAGCAACACTTATTACACTGAGGAATCATCTAGTTATGCTTCTGTTCTTGGACAAAGTTATGGCGATTATAATCTCCTTCAATTGATCAGAAACAGCACTAGCACTAATTATTATCCGACCGCCAACTTAACATCCTCAAATCTTTTTAAAGCTGGCTCATCATTTTCCATGTCAACTTTCTATCGTCAATTTGTCGGTGGCGAAAATCTTAATAGTGGTGCCTCTCTTGGTTGGTCATTCACAGTCGAAAGTTGCTCTTTATCATCAGCGACTATTTCCCTAACAAGGGCTGCCTAAAATCCTCGTTATCTAGACAATAAAAAAAGTGGTTTATGCCACTTTTTTTAATTGATTAAACAGTTGTGGGTTTTTTCTTTTTCTTAAAGATATCGATAACCCAATTTGCTATCCTATCGTAGAATTTTTGGGCGAGGAAGATGGAGAGAATTCCACAGCCAATGCCAAAGATAGTTCCACAGATGACATCGGTAGGATAGTGAACTCCAAAATATAATCGAGAGAAAGCGATAAGAGTGGCAATGATAATTGCCGCAATACCAGTCTTACGATGATAGTAGAAGATGATTGTGGCACATAAGAAGGAAGAAAAAGAATGCCCAGACATAAAAGAATAAGAGCCAGCATCAGGAACTTCAAAGAAACCTAAAAATGAGGATCCAGAAGGTAACATCCAATCACTGACGCGATCAAGGAGAACATAACTAATCGGATTACTGCTGACATAAAGTGGTCGAATTCTCTGTACGGAATATTTGATGATGATATTGTTACCTAACATAGCAAAAACGACGAGAGCAAAGGCTAAAATAATACCTGTCTTGCGCCATTTTTTAAAGAACAGCATGACGAAAGTCACGGCAATCCAAATCAAGCCCTTATCGCAAGACAAAGTCAAAATATTTAAGATCCAACTCAACCAATTTAAAGACGGATTTTGATTAGCCTGTGTAAGCCAGTCTAAAAAACTAAATTCCCAATTCATGATTTCTTTCCTTTCGATGTCGTTGTGATAATCTAACTAATTGATAAGAGGCAATAGCTCCGACGACTAGTAGAGTAATTCCTAATGGAATTTCAATGTAAAGAGGAAGAGCGGGCTGATAACCAGCGATAGCTTGTCCAGCCCAAACGCAGTAGTAATTGAATGTTTCATAATTAAAAAATAAGACAAGAATACTGGCGGCGATAAAACCAATGATGACAAAGTATGTTTCATCATGGTGCTTATCTAAAAACTTTTTCATTATTTTAGAAGTGATAATGACTCCTATTAGAACACCAATGGCGAAACAACCAAGCATTCCAAATAGCTTCCAGGCATTGGACCAATCATTTGAAACAAGAGCTTCCTTTGTCCATTCGACAGTAAAGAGCAACAGCGGTTTATAAAAACCGACAATTAATAGGATGAGCGATCCAGAAAGACCAGGAACGGTTAAAGCAACAGCGGCAATCATACCAATAGGAATAAGAATGAGCATAAACCACCAGGACATATCATTAAAATTACTATTTAAATTCAATTTATTGCCAAAGATAATTGAGAGAACACCGAGCAGTAAAACAGCTCCGGCTCCAATTATTATTAATGCAATGTGTTTTTTGGTAACTTTTATACCTTTCACTTCTTCTGTGACGCTGGGAAATGAACCAATTAAAAAACCCGCAAAAATGCAGACGAGTCCAAAAACGAAATTTTCTAAGGCCTTATCAAAAAGCCAAATGCAAGGAATAACCGCAAAAATAATCCCCAAAAGGATAGGTAAGAGAATTGCAAAAGCACGGCCAAACTTCTTAAAAAAATTATTAACGCTCCAAATAATGGATTCGTAAACTTTAAAAATAACAGCGATGGCTGAACCGCTGACTCCTGGAATGGCAGCACCAATTCCAATACCCATTCCGGCGAGAAAATTCTTAAACCAGGTTTTGACCTTCATAATGAATTTCAGTTTATCAAGAAACCTTTACTTTGTTAAGGTGTCTATTTGGTTTTATTTTTGCTATAATATCCGACGGAAGTTTTATGAAACTTATTGTTGGTTTAGGAAACCCTGGGAAAAAATATGAAAAGACACGCCATAATATGGGTTTTATGGCTCTTGATCTCTTGAGCTCTTTATCGCAAATTGATGTCGATAAGGATGTTTTTCACGGACTTTTAGGAAGAGGAAAAATATTTGATGAAGATGTTTATCTCTTTAAACCGATGACTTTTATGAACTTATCCGGAACCGCTGTTCGCGAGGTTGTCAGTTATTTCAAAATTGATATTGATGATATTATTATCATCTATGATGATATGGCTCTTAACCCAGGACAAATTCGCCTTCGCAAAAGTGGTAGTTCAGGTGGCCACAAAGGAATGCAAAATATTATTGAGAATTTGCAAACCGACGACCTCAAACGCATTCGTATTGGCATTGGAGAACCTGGAGAATGGGATGTTATTGACTATGTGCTAGGCAAACCATTAAAAGAGGATCAACCTTTGATTGATGAAGCAATTGAATCTGCTGTTGAAGCAATTAAGGAGACCATCAAAACTGATTTCGATCGAGCGATGAACAAATTCAACTAAGGAGTAACATTTGGACTTATTTGAAAAGTTGAAAACTAATCCTGTTATCCCCCCCTTTCTCAAGAAAAAGGGGCATTTTGTCGTTGATGATTCAATGGGGATAAGCCTTCTTGTTTCTGCTGCATTTAAAGAAAAAAAGGATAATTATTTAATTATTGCCTCAAATTTATATAAGGCGCAAAAAATATATTCTGTTTTACAATCTTTTGTTGATCGAGATCATGTTCTTCTTTTTCCAAGCGATGAATTGATTAGAGCGGAGAATATGGTTCAATCGAAGGAGATGGTGGCGCAGCGACTCTATGTTTTAGATTCTCTATTAAACAATCAAGAACCAAAGATCATTGTTGCTAATGTAGCTTCTAGTACACGATATTTGCCAAATCCTGAATTATTTAGGAAAAATATTTTAAAGATAAAAGTTGGAAAAACATATGATTTGACCGCCATTAAGCGAACGCTGATTGAGAGCGGTTATAGTCTTGTTAACAAAATTGATCAATCATTACAATTTGCTGTTCGCGGAGATATCTTAGATATTTTTTCAGTCAATACTGAGCGCCCTATTCGTTTGGAATTTTATGGTGATGAAATTGAATCAATACGTCTTTTTGATATCGCAACGCAAACTTCAATTAAAAATATTGAGGAGGCAACTATTTTACCCGCTAGTGATATTTTGTTAAGCAAGGAGGATGTTATTTTAGGTCAAAATCGCCTTTTTGATCAACTTGAAAAGGATCGATCAACTTTGAATTATCGGGATTTCGAAACTCTAAGGGACAATCTTACTCTTGATATTGATGATATTAACGAAGGTAAAAGATCACAAAAAATATATAAATATTTTTCCTCAATGACTAGCAATTATTATTCTCTTTTTGATTATTGCCCACAATTTGTCAGAGTCTTTGTTGATCAGGCTGCTATTGAACAATCAAATACATTGTTAATTAACGAATCAACAAATTATCTTCTTGAACTTCAAGATAAGCATTTAACAATTAGTCATCTTTCTGTTTACCAAGATATTTCGCGACTCACTCTTTTTTCAGGTTCTAACATTATCAGCACTTCAATGTTTATTGATCAACCAAACGAACTTCAGTTTTCTTTGAAACATGTCCCGTTTCAAGCAGGAAGAGAAGAAGACGCTTTTTCAATAATTCAAAATTATTTGAATGAAAATTATCAAGTTATTCTATCATTGAGCAACAATGAACATATTAGTGCCATTCAAGACGGACTTATAAAACTTGGACAAGAATATGAGGTAGTGCATAATTTACAGATTCCTCAAAAGCGAATAGGCATTACAACTTTTTATTTATGCAACGGTTTCGTTTTGCCAGATGAAAAAATTGTCTATTTAACTAGTTATGAACTATTTAATGATAAGACAAAAATTGCTCGTTTTGATAATCGCTTTAAAGAAGCAACGATTCTAAAATCATACGAAGATCTTGAACCAGGTGATTATGTTGTTCATGAATATCAAGGAATTGGTCAATTTATTGAACTTATGACATTAGAGGTTGATGGTGTTCATCGCGATTATTTAAAAATCGCCTATCATGGAGGAGAACTTTTATATGTTCCTCTTTCTCAATTTCAATTGGTAAGAAAGTATTTGGGTAAGGAGGGCCGATCGCCTCGCCTTTCTCGCCTTCATAGCAAAGATTGGGAAAACACTAAAAAGAAAATCAAAGAAAGAGTCAATGATTTAGCGGAACGCTTAATGAAACTTTATATTGAGCGGAGCAAACTAAAAGGATACGCCTTTGCCGCTGATGATGAATTCCAGACTCAATTTGAAAACGCCTTTCCCTATGATTTAACTCCTGATCAACAAAGAGCCCTTAATGAAACGAAAAAGGATATGGAAAGTTCTCTCCCCATGGATCGATTAATATGTGGAGATGTAGGATACGGAAAAACTGAAGTGGCCTTTCGTGCAGCTTTTAAAGCAATCAATTCTGGAAAGCAAGTTGCTATCTTATGTCCAACAACATTATTAGCACGTCAACACTACGAATTAGCACTAGAAAGATTTGCGGGTTTTGATATTAAAATAGCTGTCTTTTCGCGTTTAATTTCTGATAAAAAACAACGTGAATATATTAAGGGAATTAATGAAGGGTCAATTCATTTGATTATTGGAACTCATCGTTTATTATCGAAAGACATTAACTTTAATGACATTGGATTATTGATCATTGACGAAGAACAAAGATTTGGCGTTGAACAAAAAGAGAGGTTAAAAGAAATCAAGACAAATATTGATGTTTTAACTTTGACCGCCACCCCAATTCCACGCACTTTACAGATATCATTATTAGGGGTGAGAGCGATGTCTACTATTAATACTGCTCCTCAACTTCGAATGCCAATTCAAACCTATGTCACACCTTTTAATATGGACTTAGCAAAGGAACTAATCGAAAGAGAATTAGGGCGTCAGGGACAAGTGTTTTATTTGCATAATAATGTCTCCTCTTTATATATGTGTGTTAATCGTCTTCATCGTCTTCTTCCTGATGCATCTTTTGGTGTCGTTCATGGAAAAATGAACAAGGATGATATCGAAGAGACTATGCTGAAATTTTATAATGGCGATATTAATGTTCTTGTCTGTACCTCCATTATTGAAAATGGTATTGATATTCCAAACGCTAATATGATTATTGTTGAAGATAGTGAGAATTATGGTCTAGCGCAACTCTATCAAATCAAGGGCCGTGTTGGAAGGAGTGATCGCATTGCTTATGCCTATTTAATGTATTCACCTCAAAAGATATTAAAAGAAAAGGCGCAAAAAAGATTAAAGGCTATTCAAGATTTTACCGAACTAGGTTCCGGTTATAAGATTGCACAGAGAGATCTAATGATTCGTGGTGCAGGCGATGTTCTCGGACCAGAACAGGCTGGATTTATTGATTCAATTGGTTTGGATATGTATATCAAATTATTAAACGAGGCAGTTAAAGAAAAAATGAGTGGTGAGAAGATTGAAGAACCTTTGCTGAATTCGACATTGACGATTGATGCTTTTATTCCTTCAAGTTTTGCTAGCGATGCCGATAAAATTGAATTGTATCAAGAAATTCTCTCCTCTCCATCAATTGAGGCCCTAGCAAGAACGAAAATTCGCATGAGAGATATCTTTGGAAAACTACCGAGTGAAGTTGAACTTCTTTTCACAAAACGAACTATTGATTTGTTAATAATGGAGGCGAAAGTTGATAAGCTTTCTGAAACGGGAAAAGGCCTCGAATTAATACTAAAAGATGATTATATAAAAATAAAAGGTATCGGCAATCTACTTTTTCAATCAATCATTCCTTATTTGCAAATTGTTAAAATTAGTTATATTAATAATACTTTTCGAATGAATATTACAAAAAGAAAAAACTGGATTAAAGATTTGGAAAGTATCCTAAAAAGTTTGGCTAATATTTTAAATAATAATAAAATAATAGAGGTTATATGAGATTAGATTTAGTTTTAAAACAAGCCGGAATTATTAAGCGCCGAACGATTGCTAAGGAATTAGCGGAGAAGGGGCGAATTTCAATTAATAACCGTGTTGCAAAACCATCCTCTGAGGTTAAGGAAGATGATGTTTTATCTCTTCGTTTGGGAACGCGTTTTATCGAGGTTAAAATTACTTATGTAAATAAAGGAAAAAGAGAATATCCAATTTTTCAACTTCTCTCTTCTGAAAAGGTAAAAAATGAATCTTAATTTAGATCATAACAAAAAGTATCTTCTTGGATGTTCATTTGGTCCCGATTCAATGGCCTTACTTCATATGCTAAAAGAAGAGGGTTATAATTTTTCCGTTGCTCATGTTAACTATCAATTAAGAAAAGAAGCCAATGATGAAATGCAGTCACTAATTGCATATTGTCAAGAAAATAATATTCCAATATTTGTTACCGAAATCAATTATGATATTCAAACCAATATTGAAGCTAGATGTCGCGAGATAAGATACAAATATTTTGCCTCTTTATGTCAGCAAAATAACTTTGATTATGTGGTTGTTGGACATCATCAGGATGATCTTTTGGAGACCTTTTTACTGCAAAAACGCCGTAAAAATTTAGTAAATTATTATGGAATAAAAAAGAAGAGCTATATTTTTGGCGTCTGTGTTTTGAGGCCACTTTTAGAATATACAAAAGCGGATTTACTCATATATTGTCAAAAAAATAATATTCCTTTTGCTATTGATTCATCGAACTTAACTGATCAATACGAGAGAAATAAAATTCGTCATAACAAAGTGGAAATGATGAATAAAACTGATCGCCAAAAATTATTGGCTGATATTAATCGAGAAAATCAAGAACTAGTCGAAATGTATCTTCAATTTCAAAAGAACGACATCCATTCTTGTCAGTATTTACGGGAATTAAATATAAAATTTTTTGCTTATGCACTTCATGTTTCAGCACGTCAAATTAAAGAGGATGCTCATATTTCGCTTTCTTGCGTTAAGGAGATTAGAAATGCTTTATATTCTGACAAACCAAATATTATTATGAAGGTTAATTCGTCACTATTTTTTGTCAAGTCTTATGATCGATGCAATTTCACTTCAGAAAATCAAGATATTAACTACCTGTTTACTTTGGACAAACCAGATTTCCTGGACAATGAGTACTTTTATTTGGATTTTCGTTCTCTTTCGTCTAATCGAAATATCAATATTGACGACTATCCATTGACTATTCGAAATGCTAGGCATGGCGATATAACAAAAATTAAAAATTATTGTGTTTCTGTTAGAAGATTATTTATTGATTGGAAAATGCCTATTGAATTGCGAAAGAGATGGCCAGTTATTATAAACAAAGATGGATTAATAGTCTATGTGCCAAGATATCAAAAGAATTTTGTTAAAAGTAAAAATATTAATTTTTATGTAAAATAAGTGTTTTGCTTTTCTATCTTCCATAATAAATATATAATTCTTATAATTAGCGTATACAGCTAATGCAATAGGAGGTATGCTATGGCAAATCAACAAATACCCCAAAGAAGACGTTCTTTACTGAGCTTTATTTTCTCTTTTGTTCTTATTATTGGATTTATTGTGCTCATGATATTATTTTTTGGCAATATGTTTTCTAGTTCAACAGAACTGACCGTTTATCAATTTGAAACTTATTTGGTTAATAAAGATATCAATAGTGTCAAGGAAACTTCTTATGACAATGATTTAGTGAAACTAAATGGAACATATACCTATACCGTTGCCGGAACTAGCACGACAAGAGAGAAATCATATTATCTCTATGTTCGTTATTCATATTATAGTTCTGTGCGTGATGAGATTGAGCGTGATGATTTAACATCTGATAACACTGCTGACACGATCATTGTTTATGATACATCAGTTGAACTTTTGGTTAAAAATCCTGAATATGTTGATCAATATGAAGTTTTTTCTAAACCCGTTACTCAATCATTTTGGGATGTGTGGGGACCAACAATTGTCATGTTAGGTGGTAGTGTGCTCCTTGTCATTATTCTTTTTTCTAGAATGTCATCGTCTATTTCAGGCAGTAATAATAAAGCCTTGGAATTTAATAAGTCGCGAGCTCGTCGTGAGACATCAAGCAAAGTTAAATTTACTGATGTTGCCGGTGCTGAAGAAGAAAAGACTGAAATGAAAGAAATAGTCGATTATTTGAAAGAACCGAAGAAATTTTCTAAATTTGGCGCAAAATTACCAAAGGGTATTCTTTTGGTTGGGCCTCCAGGATGTGGCAAAACTTTATTAGCTAAAGCTGTCGCTGGTGAGGCAGGCGTTCCTTTCTATTCAATTTCTGGCTCTGACTTTGTCGAAATGTTTGTCGGTGTTGGAGCAGGACGTGTTAGAGATATGTTTCGTATCGCTAAAGAAAACGCTCCTTGCTTAGTTTTTATTGACGAAATTGACGCTGTTGGTCGTCAAAGAGGCGCTGGCTTAGGTGGTGGTAACGATGAGCGTGAGCAAACCCTTAATCAACTTTTAGTTGAAATGGATGGTTTCTCTGATAATTCGGGAATTATTGTCATTGCCGCGACAAACCGTGATGATGTCCTTGACCCCGCTCTTTTACGAGCCGGACGTTTCGATCGTAAAATTACTGTTTCACTTCCCGATCGTCACGGAAGAGAAGATATCTTTAAAGTTCATTCACGCAACAAAAAAATTGGTGCCGATGTTGATTTTAATGCTCTTGCTAAAAGAACAGTCGGTTTCTCAGGTGCTGATATAGAAAACATTATGAATGAGGCCGCTATTTTAGCTGTAAGAAGAAATAAGAGTGCGATTACTATTGATGATATTGACGAAGCTATTGATCGGCGTATTGCTGGTCCAGCTAAATCATCGCGTTCTTTGAATAATCATGAGCGTGATATTGTGGCTTATCACGAAGCCGGACATGCGATTATTGGCTTAAAATGTCCACACAGCGATCGCGTTCAAAAAATTACAATTATTCCTCGTGGCAATACAGGTGGTCATGTCAGAATGACTCCTGAGGAAGATCGTTTCTTATTAACGAAGAAAGAGCTAGAAGCGCGTATTATTGGTTATCTTGGTGGTCGATCTAGTGAAGAAATTTTCTTTGATGATGTTTCAACAGGCGCTCAAAACGATATTGAAATGGCTACTCAAATCGCTCGTATGATGGTGACTGAATTAGGTATGTCTTCTTTAGGTCCTATTCAATATGAACGAGATACTGGCTCTGTTTTCTTGGGACGTGATTATACGAGTTCACAAAGAAACTTCTCTCATGAAACCGCGACAAAAATTGATGCCGAGATTCGTAAGATTATCGATGAATCACACGCTCAAGCTAAATCTTATATTTTAAAGTATAAAGATGATGTCACGCTCATTGCGAAAACACTTCTTGAACATGAGCAAATTACAGCCGAAGAAATCGATTATTTGCTTGAACATCGACATCTAAAACGAGATGAGAAACCAGTTCAACCTTCAATTGAAAATGTTCCCAGCATCAGTGATCCTCAACCCGTTGTTGATGCTCCAAGTAAATCAACAGCCGTTAAAGATATTGAAAACGGTGAATCAAAAGGAGAATAAGAGAGGTCGTCCTCTCTTTTCATTATGTGGAAATTAAAGAATCTTAATATCAAAGGGAAAGTTGTGCTTGCTCCCATGGCTGGCATTACTTCAGTAGGTTATCGGAATTTTATGAATTCTTTTGGTGTTGATATCTGTGTTTCGGAAATGGTTTCTGATATGGGCCTCATCTATCAAAACGAAGAGACAACAGAATATCTTTCTTTTGATAAAACCAATGTTCCAACAGGAGTACAATTGTTTGGATATGAGCCAAAAAATATTGCAAAAGCCGCTCAAATTGCTTTAAAAGTCAATCCAAATATTTCATTTTTTGATGTTAATATGGGGTGCCCTGTTCCTAAAGTCACAAAGACAGGTGCGGGTTCTGCTCTATTAAAAAATCCTCCTTTGTGCGGCGATATTATTCGTGCTTTAAAAGCCGTTACGACACTGCCTATCACGGCTAAAATTCGCTTAGGATGGGATGAAGAGTCGGTTAATTATTTAGAGGTTATCTCTGAGCTAGAAAAAGCGGGAATTGATGCTATTGCCATCCACGCTCGAACAAGAAGTGAATTATATTATGGGACTCCTCATTTTGAACTTCTGTCTCATTTGCGAGAAAAGATGAGTGTGCCACTAATTGTATCAGGAAACATCTATACTCTTGACGACGCTATTAACGCTTTAGCAATTACAGGTGCTGATGCTGTCATGGTGGCAAGAGGAGGAATGGGTAATCCATTTTTAATTGCTCAGATAAAACATTATTTTGAAACAGGTGAAAAATTAAATGATCCAAGTCTAGCTCAACAAATAGAGTGGTGCCAATCACTTGGAGATTCTTTGATTGCTTCTTTGGGTGAAAGGCGAGCTATGAAAATATATCGAGGTATTGCTCCGAAATTTTTTAATGGTTTTCCTGGTGCTAAGAGTATTAAAATTCGTCTAGCTAGTGAATTAGTAGATCGAAATTCTCTTAAAGAAATTTTAAAGGCAATTCAATTTTGACTATTATAAATGTCAAAGTATAATTTATACTATTTAATGCGAAAGTAGAGCAATTTATGGAAATAAAAGAATTAAATGATCAAGAGCAGGCTAGAAGAGAAAAATTAGCTAAGTACAAAGAACTTGGCGTTGATCCTTTTGGTCAATCTTATAAAGTGACGCATCATGTTAGCGATATTCGTCAATTATGTGGTAAAAAATCCGCTTCAGCCATCGATAAACTTCAACTCGTTGTTTCAGTGGCAGGGCGAATTATGGCAATTCGTCGAATGGGGAAAGCATCTTTTATCAACATTTCTGATAAAACAGGAAATATTCAATCATATATTGGCATCAATGTAATTGGCACTAAATCTTATAATATTTTTCGTTTAGCGGATATTGGTGACATCGTGGGAATTAAGGGGCGTGTTATGACGACAAGAACAGGAGAATTGACTATTCGTGCTGAAAAATTTGTTCACTTGACAAAATGTCTTCATCCTCTTCCTGAAAAATTTCATGGTTTAACCGATATTGAAGAGAGAAGTCGTCGTCGATATTTAGATTTAATTGTTAATGATAATGCAAAAAAAATCGCTTTTATGAGACCAAAAATCATTAGAAGCATTCAAAATTTTCTCGATAGCAAAGGATTTGTGGAAGTTGAAACTCCAATTTTGAATCCTGTTTTAGGTGGAGCTAATGCCCGCCCATTTATTACCCATCATAATACACTTGATAAAAACTTTTACCTTCGCATTGCTACTGAATTATCGCTAAAGCGATTAATTGTTGGAGGCATGGAGAAAGTCTATGAGATCGGACATTTATTTCGCAATGAAGGGATGGATTCGAGCCATAATCCTGAATTCACATCAATTGAAATTTATGATGCTTATTCTGATTTAAAAGGCATTGGATCTCTCACAGAAAAAATGATTCGTACTGTCGCTAAAGAAATTACTGGCAATTCGATTATTAAATATCAAGATCAAGTAATTGATTTTAAAAAGCCTTTTCGTTGGGTTACGATGAATGAGCTTATCAAAGATAAAATTGGCGTTGATTTCGCTTCTGATGTCAAAACATTTGATGAAGCAAAAAAAATTGCTGATCAATATCATATTCGTTTAGACAAATTTAAAAATACAATTGGTTATGTCATGAATGAGATTTATGAGGAATTATGTCAGAGTGAACTCATTCAGCCAACCTTCGTCTATTCTTATCCTATTGAAGTTTCTCCTCTCACAAAAAAGAGCAAGGATCCACGATTTACAGAACGATTTGAACTTTTCGTTAATGGTAAAGAATTAGGAAATGCTTATAGTGAACTCAATGATCCTATTGATCAAAAAGAAAGATTCGTTGCTCAACTTAAGGCGAAAGAGCTTGGCGATGATGAGGCCAATGAAATGGACGAAGATTTCGTTGAAGCTCTCGAATACGGAATGCCACCAACTGGCGGAGTGGGAATCGGTATTGATCGATTGGTGATGTTGTTGACTAATCAATCTTCAATTCGTGAAGTTATCCTCTTTCCCACAATGAAAGATCGTTAAAAAAGAAAGGAACATTTGTTCCTTTTTTATATTATTTCGTATTTTTTTCTGCCATCTAACTCTTAGATTATATAGGCGAACTATTGCCTAGCACATGCGCTTGACCTCACGCGTTAGAACCTGTATAATACTTATGCTATTTATAGCATTACTCTCTGCTGTTAATTTTTGACAGCCAGATAGACCAAAGGGAGGTATAAAAATGCGCAATTACGAAATCATGTACATTTTGAAGGCTGATTTAGATGAAGCCGGACGCGCAGCAGAAAAGGAAAATCTTCACAAGCTTCTCACCGATAATGGTGCGGAAGTTAAAAAAGTCGATGAATCCTTAGGTTTGCGTGAATTAGCTTATCCGATTAAGGATGAAGTTAAAGGTTACTACGTTGTTATCAAAGTGTCCGCTGACGATCAAGCATTGTATCAATTCAATCGTAAAGTTCGTCATAATCCAAATGTGTTACGTCATTTAGTTGTCGTCGATCACGTGTAAGGAGGATAATCATTTATGATTAATCGTGTAGTTTTAGTTGGTCGCCTCACTCGCGACCCAGAACTCAGAAAAACCAATTCTGGCAATTCTGTTTGTTCATTCAGTGTGGCGGTGGATAATCGTCAAAAGAATCCTGATGGAACGAAATCAGCAAGTTTTATTCCATGTGTGGCATTCAGTCAATCCGCTGACAGCATGAGCAAATTTACAAGAAAAGGTTCATTGGTAGGCATCGAAGGTCGTCTCAATCAACGCAGTTATCAACGTCAAGATGGCACTAAAGCTAGTGTCCTTGAAGTTCTCTGCGATTCTGTTCAATTTTTAGAACCAAAATCCGCGATGGCGGTGGAAAATGGTGATACACCAAACGATGTATCTCAAGTGGAAAATGAAGGAAAAAATCTTGATTCATTAGACTTACCAGATGATGATCTTCCATTCTAAATTAGAAAGGAAATATTAAAAATGGCATTCAAGAAAATTAGACCGCACAAAAAGGTATGTATCTTTTGCAAAAATAAAAGTAAATTCATTGATTATAAG
>JBAYZW010000011.1:0-14661 GCA_041672305.1 Bacilli bacterium | reverse complement strand
GCACCTTGGCTATCAGTATCATAAGCGACGAGAGTGGCAGGATCGAGACCATCAGTTAATTTGAGTGTGACATCAAAGCCACCATCAAGTGTAACGACAGTTGAACGAGCTTTAACTGTGATAGCAAATGAACGATTAACTTGTCCTTTGGCAGCGGTTAAATCGGTGATTTGTGTTGTGAAATCATTCGTCATTAAGAGCGCGGCATTTTCGATGGCAATATGATAATCGTCACCGATATGAGTCAACAAGAAACCATTGCTCTGTGAATAGCTATATGATTTGAAATAGACTTTGGCGCCACTTTCATAATCACTCTTTAATAAATCGATATAAGCACCGTTTTCATCTACGGTCGCCTCCATTCTGGCGCCATTGACGGCAGCGTAGGTAACACTGGATTGATTATAACGAATGCGTGTATACATTTTGCCCGAGATTTTAATATCATCGACAGATTTAACACTGGGCGTACCAGAATCAACTGTCATAGTGTATGAAACACTATAAGATTCGCCCGTCGCCGCTAAAGTATAATTAAAGTTAATATCATATTCTCCATCAGCGTATGATTCACCCGTTGTCGCATTATGCATCGGAATAATTGTGTAAGCGCGATGAGCGAGAACATTGTTTGAAATATAATCAGCGGAAACATGTGATTTATAAAGGGCGTAGTTTTCCGAGCCTTCTTCACTGGATCCAAACAAGGAATCAAACATATGATCAACGAGAACCACTTCACTTGTCGCCTTATTGGTTAAAGTGAGAGTGTTGGTCGTGACCGAGCGAGTGACGAATTGTTGAATAATCATCGTGTTGCTGGCCGAGTTATTGCCGATAATAATGTTGTCGGCACTGGTCTCACCAGTATAAGGATTAGTTCCGACAGCGGTGAGAGTATTTTTGTTGGAATCCTTCATGGAGAAAATATTCGTGGTGTTTGTGATAACACTATCCATCGAAACACTTTCCATATCGGGATAATAGCCGCTGACCCATCCGGAACGGAAATCAGCTTCGCTAAGACCTAAATTAGTGGAAGCGAGACTATTGACGATATCGGATTGATAAACTTTCCCTGCTTCTCTTTCAAAAGTGAAAGGTTCAACAGGAGAAGCCGCGGAATAATCGCCATAAAAACCATAGAAAGGAATGCTTAATCCCGCTTGTGAAGATTCACTAGGAGTGAGAACAACATATCCTTCAATGGAGCAGCCATTTTCAAAATAGGTGGCAATGGCTTCTTTTGCTTCGCTTGATAAAGAATAAGTATTCAATGTAATGGTGCTCTCGCCAGAAGCGATAGTCACTTCTTGAGTAAATTCACCGATGAGAGTATCGAGAATAGAGGCATAACTGCCGGTTAATTCGGAATAGCGTTCATCATCGTAAGTAGCGATAGAAGGACGATAAATGCTGACTTTAGCATTATAGGTAATGGCACTAGCGCTTTCATTATGAGCTAAGAATGATAAGGCGACATCGCCAGCGGCGATACTCGCGTTATTCTTGAGCTGAATTTTAGCTTTGCCAATGCCGGCGGTACCCGCATCATCCAAACCTTCTAGATAGACACTTGAAGTATCGGCGCTGGAAATATCAACCATTCCTGCTCCTTGAATGCGAACGCTGGAATAGTTTTCACCATATGCATCCTTGAGCGGAGTAGCAGTTGACATGATACGAGAAGATAATGATTCAGCATAGCCTTCGACATCTAAATGGTTAGAGAGAAGGAGAGCTTGGGCTCCACAATAGTTAGGAGTAGCCATGGAAGTGCCACTGAGATAACCATAGGCGGTGTCACTATCAATAACAGCCCCTTTAATATTTTGTCCAGGAGCAGCGATTTCGGGTTTTAACTCGAGATTATAAGTGGCTCCATCAGAAGAGAAGTTTGTAACTTGTCCAGCTGTGGGATTATCCGCAAAAGTATTAATTAAAACGGAGAGAATGCCACTTTCAGCATTATCAAATATCGTCTTATCACGATAGAGGACGGTCACGACAGGAACAGTAGGTTGATAACCATTGAAGTCCATGCGGAAAGTAAAATCGGTTTCACTGGCATCATTATTAATAATGATAACCGCAATAGCTCCATTGCTAACTGCGTTTTGCACTTTGGCCGTAAAGGTAATGTCACCACGATCAACAACGGCAATTTTGCCGGTGACTGAAATGCCACTATAATCAGCAGTATCACCAAAGTTAGGAATTTTAACCCAACTGAATTGACTTGTGCCACTCTCAGTTAAATCTTTGAGATGTCGCTCAGGCGTATAGGTAACATCACCATCGGAACTAGTATAGTTTGTGACTTGGTCGTTATAGGAAACATTGCTACCAGCGACGAGCATACATTCTTCGTAGAATTCCCAATTAGCTTGGGTGGCGGCCACGGTGGTGGCTCCGCTATTGTTGGCATAGGAAGAGATAATACCAGTTTCAACTTCGTCAGTTGACCAGTTTTCATAAGCGGTTTGAGCATACATGCCTTTACCAGAGTTACCCGCGGCGACGTTGACATTGATACCATTGGCTTGCATATCGCGAATAGTTGTTTGAACGATACTATTGCCATCAAAGTCATCTAAATCACTGCCGAGTGACATATTGATAATATCCGCGCCAATCTTGGAAGCATCTTCTAAGCCAAGCAAGATGGCGGTGTCATAAGCTCCAACACTGGCGGTGTAACCAGCCGTCGCGTCAGCTTCGTTTGGTGTATAGACCGTAAAGACTTTCATTAAAGCTAGTTGAGCTTTAGGAGCGATGCCTTGATAGGGTCCATCAGCAGCAATCATGCTGGCAACATGGGTTCCGTGTTCGCTAGCAGTGCTAGTGACATCATAATCTGGGGTTCCCAGACTATTTCTTACATCTGTATCGCCGCCGTAATCATAATAGAACGGGACTTTACTATTGTAATAGGTTGAGTGGGTGGCATCGGGTTGACCATGGAATCCAGCGGCCGAAATAATGGGCAGTAAGGATTCTTGTGTCACCTTGACACTGACACCGGAGTCAAGAGCGGTAAACGCCTCATGGCTTAATAAGAAGCAGGTGTCGAGAACAGCGACGAGAACTCCCTCTCCTTCGTTTGACGAACTAGGAGCGTTCATGGTCTCCGCTGAGGCATTATCAGATTCGGTATGAACCGCTGATAATAAAGCTTTGCTTTGTAAGGTAATTTCATCATCGACGCCATCGTTATAAGTCACACTATGGATCTTATTATAATCGACAGCTTTAACCCCATCGAGATGACGGATGTTCGAAACATAATCAGCAGGAACATCCATAATAACGGCACTGGTAATATTTGTTAAACGGTTAGTGACAGTGTAGTTATTAGTGACAGTGTTAGAAATCACTCTGAGCAAGCTATTCTGCTTTGCCAAAACAGATTCTGTGGTGAGACCATTTGTCGCTTCATCTAATTGAACGATAATGTGAGCGTCTTGTGGCGCTTTTTCTGTCTCATTCACATTGCTTAATGTGCTAGCGCCACCAATGGCAAAGACGACGCTAACTAATGCTAAGAGTATGGAATTTAGCATAACAATTCCTCCTTTCTTAAAAGAAAATAACTCATTAAAGAGTATTGTTTAATATTATATATTATTTTTTTAATAATGATAGAGAAAAGTTACAAATGTAATTATGAAGTTTTAAAAAACATTTGGTGATGACATTTTAAAACATAAGAAACTTGTTTCTTGAAATTGAAGAAACAAAGAAAATCATCATAGAGCATTTAAAAAGAGAAAGTAAAAAACGACGGCTGTGACTAAAAATAATAAGCCAAGAAAAAGAAAGGGCAAATAATAAAAGCCATGATCTTTTCTTTTTTCATATTTCTGTTCTTTATAATCAATTAAATCATTATATTTTTTTTCCATTTTTAGCGGGCGAAAGAAAATGTTTCCCATCTTGGCAAAGCCATAACCAATTGTGTCAAAGAAGCCAATATGAGAAACAGCAAGCAAACCTCCGATACTCAAAAATATAGCAGCTAAAATAAAAGCAGCATCAGACATAAGGTTAAAGGATGGTGAAGGATATAAAACATAGATATAGAGGAAAAAGAAACCCACACCAATCACTAAACCACCGAGGAGAAGAATGATGTTTGTTAGTAAATCGGCCCTAAATTTATTCATCAATTTTTTCATATTGTGATATTATCATTTCTACATACATTTGACATCATTTTTAATTAATTAACTTTTGATGATTAAGTGTGAAATGGAATATGTTAACATAAAAAAGAGGTGATCAATATGCCAATATGTCGAAATTGTGGAGCCCGAATATCGAAATTTGATAAAGATATTTGTCCCATCTGCGGAGCTAAGCGTCCCCTTGATGGTGTGAATAGTGAAACTGTGGAAGTAACATCCGAAATTGATGTGACTAATCCAGAGTTCGCGAATGCCAAACCTAAATCAAAGAAAGTAATGTTATTACTTTTTTGCCTTGTTGGTTTTTCAGGCGCTCAATTCTTTTATTTAAAAGAAAAGAAACTCGGTTTTCTTTGGCTCTTATTAAATCTCTTAATTTTAGGTGGCCTTGGTGTTTTCTTGTATTTCATCTCCTCTTTAACCTTTTATAGTTTTATTATCTCAACTGGCTTTGTTTATTTAATCAATATCATTTTGGGAATCGTTTATTTTAAAACGAGTAATCTCAAAGATGGCGTTGGAGAATTTGTTCGTTAATGCCACGTTATTTTGCCCCAATTATCAATCAGCAGGTGATTTTAAATGCTAATGATATTCATCATCTTTTACATGTCATGAGACTGAGAGTGCATGACAAAATAGAAGTGGTCGACCAAGGCAAAGTTTTTTGGTGTCAAATTGATTCTTTATCTCCTCTTTATATATCCGTAATTAAACAACTAGATGAAGATCGCGAGTTTTCTTATCCTGTAACACTACTTTTTCCTTTGGCAAAAAGTGATAAAATTGAATTCGTTCTGCAAAAGGCGACTGAATTAGGAGTAAGAAGAATTGTTTTGATAAGGACCAATCGATGCGTCGTCAAATTTGATGATGCCGATTTTATGAGAAAAAAAACCCGCTACGAAAAAATCATTGAAGAAGCTGCCGAACAATCTTGTCGTTTAGTTTTGCCAACTTTAGAAGGGGTTTATGATATTAACCATCTCCCTATCGATGTCTTGTCCTCAGCCAATTATGTGGCTTACGAAAAATTAAGTGATATTGATAGACCTTTTTCAACTTTAAAAGATAAATCTTCTGTCTCTTTTCTTGTTGGACCAGAAGGTGGACTCACCGAGGAGGAGATTGATAGTTTAAAGAAGCAAGGTTTTGCCTCAATTTCCTTAGGAAAAAGAATTTTGCGATGCGAGACTGCCGCCATTTACGGTTTAAGTGTGTTAGGATATTGGCTAGAGAAATAAAATGGGCATTTACGAACTTCTCAATAAATATCAGAAAAAAAGAAAAGCTTTTCAAAAGAGTGAAGAGTATCGTTTTTTCTTGGACAATCGAGAAGACTTAAATAAAATCAGTAAATTCTCTTTCTTATACGATAGTGATCTCGATGATTTTAATGTCATGCGTGCTAATTGCATTCTCTATGGTTTCCAAAACAAGGATCTCATCGAAAGAGAAGTGACTAATTTAAATAAATATCTTCCTTCTCACACAAAAACTGACAATAAAGTTTTTCGTCACGCCTTAGAGGAACGCTTAGTGGAATTGCCATATTTTATGATGAATCATGAAAAAATATACATTCCTTTTTTTTCCAAGGCTATTAACCTCATTTATGTTGAAGAACCAGAAAAACTCCTCCATCCTCCCTATCGTGAATTAATCAAGAGCTATGTCAATGCGATTGTCGATCCTTTTGATACTTATGGAGCGCAGTTATATAATTCGTATTTCACGCGTTTAGTAAAAGTTTATGACAACAATAAAGAAATCGCTTATTTCCATTATGATACGAATACTATTTACATCGTCAATTGTCAAGGTCGATTGGATGAAAAAATTGTTCTTTTCGATCGCTATATTAAACATATTAATGATCATCATATGCTCGAAAGAATTCATCCAGTTGTTGAAGCCTATTTCAATTACAACCGGGAAGAATTTATCCAAAATCTCTACCAAAATCAATTTATATCTGCCAAAATGCTCTCCATTATTAATCGAAAAACAAGGAAATAGAATTCATGAAATTTCGCGTTTTCTCTCTTGGTTGCAAAGTAAATAATTATGAATGTGCTGCTCTTTCTTCTTTAATGATAAAGGAGGGTTTTGTTGAAGATACCTCTTCGACACCCGATATCATCATTATTAACACATGTTCTGTCACCGCTACCGCTGATCAAAAATCACGACAACATATTCGTAAATTCATGCGCTTGTATCCTCGAGCCATTATTGTTGTTATGGGCTGTTATGCCCAAGGAAATAAAGTTTTTATCGCTGATGAAATTAAACCTACAATTTTAGTGGGAACATCCCATCGAAATGAAATTCCTTCATTGATAAAACAGTATCTAATTGATCATCAAAAGATTGTGAAAATTGATGATGATCCCCGCTCTTTTGATTATGAAGAATTTGGTCTTACTTCTTTTTCTGAGAATACGCGCGCTTATTTAAAAATTGAGGATGGTTGTAATAATTTTTGTACCTATTGCATTATTCCTTATCGTCGAGGAAAGCTTCGTTCGCGGCTTCCTGATCACGTAATCAAAGAAGCTCAATATCTCGTCACTCAAGGCTATCAGGAGATTGTTTTATCGGGTATTCATGTCGGAGGATATGGTCAAGATCTAAAAAATATTAATTTTAGTGATTTAGTTGAGCAATTACTTGATATTCCTCATCTTTCTTCTCTTCGAATTTCCTCAATCGAAGAAAGTGAAATCGATGAGAAACTAATCAATTTATTAAGAGATAGACCCAATTTAGCTAAGCATTTGCATATTCCCCTTCAAAGTGGTTCGTCTTCGGTTTTAAAAAGAATGGGACGTAAATATTCTCCTGAAACTTTTTTAGCCAAGATACAAAAAATTAAGGATACTATTCCAAACATCGCTTTATCAACTGATGTCATTGTTGGCTTTCCACAAGAAAGTGAGGAAGAATTCAATGAGACATCTCACTTTATTCAAACCTGTGGATTTCATCAATTGCATGTCTTTCCTTATTCGGCAAGAGGAGGAACACCTGCTGCTCGCATGAGTGGGCAAGTATCTCCAATCATCAAGTCAGATCGCGTCAATAAATTGATGAATCTCTCACAAAAACTATGGGAAGAATATACTTCGCGTTTTGTCAATCAAAAGGTCACTGTTTTAGTGGAGAAATATACCCAAGGCTTAAATATTGGTCATACTTCTAATTATATTGAAATTGGTGTTCCTTCTAATGAAGGAATGGTGGGAAAACAAATTGAAGTAATATTGAAAAAAGATATGATTATAACAAAGTAAATTTAATTTATTTAGAACTTGTCAAAAAATGGCTTGACGAGACCTTATTCTATTAATATAATTAATGGCGTTGTAAAGGGAGGATATCGCTATGGCAGTCCCACAAAGACGAATTTCGAAAACAAGAAAAAGATTAAGAAGAACTCATTTTAAATTAAATGTGTCTGGTTTAGTTACTTGCCCTAATTGCGGCACGATGATTAAATCTCATCATGTTTGTCCAAAATGTGGTTTCTACGATGGCAAAGCTGTTTATTTAAATGGTAAAGTCGTCACGAAAGATGCTGAGAAAAAAGCCGCACAAGCGGGTAAAAAATCGACTCGCAAACCAGCAAAAAAATCATCTAGTGTCAAAGCCGAACCAAAGGCTGAATAAAGATTAGGTCGTATGACCTTCTCTTTTTGTTTATAATGATAGAAGAGGAAATTGATATGAATTACAATAAACTAATTGATCACACCTTGCTTAAACAAGATGCTACTCCTGAACAAATCATTCAACTTTGCAATGAAGCAAAGCAATTTGATTTCATGAGTGTTTGTGTTAACCCTGCTTATGTTCCACTCGCTAGCGAATGTTTAAAAGATAGCGATGTGAAAGTTTGCACAGTGATTGGTTTTCCACTCGGAATGAATCTCACTAAGACCAAAGTTGAAGAAGCGGAATTAGCTCTTAAAGAAGGAGCGGATGAAATTGATATGGTTATCAATGTTGGTATGCTAAAGGCTGGACATGACGATTATGTGCAAGAAGAAATCGCTCTATTAAAGCAGGCCGCGGGAAAACGTGTTCTAAAAGTTATCATCGAAACATGTTTATTAACTGATGAAGAAAAAGTTCGCGCTTGTCTCGCTAGCAAAAAAGCGGGAGCGGATTTTGTCAAGACCAGTACAGGATTTTCCACTGGTGGTGCGACCACTCACGATGTTGCTTTAATGCGCGCAACAGTCGGTCCTGATATGGGAGTGAAAGCCTCAGGCGGCGTTCGCACTCACGAGGATCTCTTAGCGATGGTTGAAGCGGGAGCCTCTCGTATTGGAACAAGTCACGGTTGCAAAATAATTTAATCATTACGATGAAGAAGAGGAGGACGGTGTCGTCCTCTTTTTTTCATGTTGCTTTTTATTTATAAACAAGTCTATAATAGACAAAGCGAAAGCCAAAGGGAGGTGAACACAATGCCAAAGACTGCAGTTCGTGAAAACGAAACATTAGATGATGCCCTTCGCAGATTCAAACGCCAAGTCAGCAAAGCGGGAACTATCCAAGAGGCCCGCAAGAGAAAATTCTTTTTAAAGAAGAGTCTCAAAAGAAAAGTTAAGAGTGAAAACGCTCGTCGTAAAAATCGCAAATAACTTTTGACAGGGTTAAGTCCCTGTACATCGCGGGGTAGAGCAGCTCGGTAGCTCGTCAGGCCCATAACCTGAAGGTCAGTTGGTTCAAATCCACTCCCCGCAACCAAATAAAAAATAAGCACAGACTATTAATTAATCTGTGCTTTTATTTTTTAATAAAATATAGTTAACGGTAAGAACATTGCTATAGAAGACAAAAAGAATTAAAAATGACAATTTTTGAAGTTATGAGGTCAATAAATTTATTCAAAAAAGAAAAAAACGAATTTAATGCATAAAGCATATTTATTTGTTAATTAAGTTGAAAATTAATTTATGTATTAAATTTCTTCAATTTTCTTCCACGAATCAGCGAGAACTTTGACTTTTTCTTTTGCCTCTTCTTCGCTGAGATTTTGCGATAGAAAATTATGAATAAGATCAGCGATTTCAATCGCTTGTTGTCTGGTGCATCCTCGCGTGGTAGTAGCGGCAAAACCGATTCTGATACCACTTGTTTTGTTGGGCTTTAAAGTATCATTTGGAATCATGTTTTTATTAGTGGTGATGTTAATTGATTCAAGTTTCTTCTGCGCTTCTAAACCATTCATCCCATAAGAATCAAGGGTATTTAAAAGGAAGAGATGATTATCAGTCCCACTGACAAGAGCGCCGAGGCGTTTGAATTCTTCCTGACAAGCTTTGGTGTTATCAATCACTTGCTGAGCATATTCCTTAAAAGCATCGGTCATTGCTTCTTTAAAGCAGATAGCTTTTGCCGCGATGATGTGTTCCAATGGTCCGCCTTGATAGAAAGGAAAGACAGCGGAGTTGATTTTCTTAATTAATTCTTCGCTATTAGTGAGAATAATGCCACCTCGCGGTCCTCTTAAGGTTTTATGAGTGGTGGAAGTGACGACATCGGCGTAAGGAACAGGATTCATGTGAACGCCACCAGCGACTAAACCAGCAATATGGGCCATATCGACCAAGAAATAGGCTCCGACTTCATCAGCAATTTGACGGAATTTTTTAAAGTCGATAGCGTAAGGATAAGCGCTATATCCCGCCATGATAAGGTCAGGCTTCTCTTGGATGGCAATCTGGCGAATTACGTCATAATCAAGTTTTCCCTCTTTATTAAGAGGGTAAAAAACAAATTGATAGAAATGTGAAGAAAAACTGACGGGAGAACCATGAGTTAAATGGCCACCATCATTTAAGACGAGAGAAAGAATTTTTCCTCCTTCAGGCAATAAAGCGCGATATGCTTCTGCATTAGCTTGGCTACCGCTGTGTGGTTGGACATTGGCGTATTTCGCTCCAAATAGTTGACAGAGCCGATCAATGGCGACATTTTCGATTTTATCGACGAATTCACAACCCCCATAATAGCGATGTCCTGGGAAACCCTCTGCGTATTTATTTGTTAAAATGGAGCTGCACGCTTCGCGCACTTCTTGGCTCGCATAGTTTTCGCTCGCGATTAACTCAATGCCATTATTTTGACGATCAGTTTCTTTTTTAATGATTGATGCAATTTCTTTGTCCATATCTCTTACCTCGCTTTTTATTCTAGCAAAAAGACCCAGTAAATTAGAATCAAATATTCATTTTTTGAATTCTGTTAAATTTAATTCTAATCAATATAAAATTGATTGAAATCCATGGTTTGGTGAGAAGTCAATTCTTGATAAAGTTTTACACCTTTAAGCCCTTATGATAAAATCAAGAAGTTGAAAACCGTTGATGTTAACTATCGTTGGCAGTGAGGACTAATTATGTGTGGAATTGTTGGATGTATTGGCAAAATTGATACGAAGGAATATCTCTTGTATGGTCTCGAGACTCTCGATTATCGCGGATACGATTCCGTCGGGATGGCTTATTTAGATCATGGACATATCAAACTTTTAAAAACTTTAGGCTCCGTGCAAAATCTCAAAGAGATGGCTCGTGATCCAATCGATAGTCAATTAGGTATTGGACATACTCGATGGGCGACCCATGGTGTACCTTGCGTCGCTAATGCTCATCCTGTTCAGTCGATGCACAAAGTGGTAACGCTTGTTCATAATGGTGTCATTGAAAACTTTCAAAGTCTGAAACAAGACCTCCTTTCTAAGGGCTATACTTTTATGGGAGACACGGACAGCGAAGTTATCGCTGATCTCATCGAAGATAAATTAAGGGCAAATACTAGTGTTTCTCTTGTTTTACAAGAGGTGGTCCAGCAATTAAATGGCAGTTTCGCTTGTGTCATCATCATTGATAATGATTTTGATCATCTCTATGTCATCAAGCGCAGTTCGCCCTTGTTAATTGCCGAAGGAGAAGGCTTTTATCTCTTAGCGAGTGATGCTCTCCCCTTAGTGAAATATGCCACCAAAATTCTCGATATTCCTGATGATACTATCGCGATTATCGAGAAAGATAATTGCCAGCTTTTTAATATTGGCCTTGAACCAATTGAAAAAGTTTTCGTCACAAGAGATCCCAATCTCGTCTGTCGTGACTTAAATGGCTATCCGCATTATATGCTGAAGGAAATTGAAGAGATTGAAACTGTTATTCGCCGTCTGATGATTACTTATCATCCTGGCAATCATTTTGCTTTTGATCCGAAATTAATACAATCTATTCAAGATAGTGACAGTATTATCTTTTTAGGTTGTGGAACGAGCTATCACGCTTCCTTGGTGGGCGCTCGGTATTTCCGTCATATTGGGAAAACGGCCTCCACTTTTATCGCTAGTGAATGGGCATTTTATCCTCAAATAATGGGAAAACGGCCTTTTATTATCATGCTTTCTCAATCGGGAGAAACAGCGGATTTAATCCATTGCTTTAAAGTAGCAAAAGAAAGAGAACT
Source organism: Bacilli bacterium (assembly GCA_041672305.1). Lineage (GTDB taxonomy): Bacteria > Bacillota_I > Bacilli_A > RFN20 > CAG-826 > JAAYDH01. The sequence goes on along the minus strand of JBAYZW010000011.1, from coordinate 2,968 downwards.
TGAAGTTTTACTCATCACTAATGTCAAGGGTTCAACTTTGGAAAGACAAGCTGATTATTCCATCTATTTAAACGCTGGTTTAGAAATTTCAGTCGCCTCCACGAAAGCGTATGCGGCGCAGGTAGCCGCTCTCGCCTTACTTACGAACGCGAGTCAGGAGCGCCATAATATCATTCGTGATTTGAATGATTGCTGTCGGGTTATTTCTGAAATTAGAACTGATTTCAAAGCTAAAATTCGAAAGATGGCGGAACAATTAAAAGATCATCATGATATCTATTTTCTCGGTCGCGGTTATGATTACGATTTATCCTTAGAAGCTTCTTTGAAGCTAAAGGAGATTAGTTATATCCATTCGGAAGCTATTCCAGGAGGAGAATTAAAACATGGTCCTATCGCTTTGATTGAGCCAGGAACTCCTGTCTTAGTCTTTATTACCGATGATGTGACGGCTTCTAGCATGCGAAACAATGTTCAAGAAATTAAAGCACGTGGTGCTAATGTCTTTGTGGCGACGACAAAAAAACTCGCTCAACCATCTGATTTTTTTGTGGTCGATGATTATAAACGCTATCTCTCCAGTGTCGCTATCTCTTCTCTTGCCTTTTACTTCGCTTATTATGTTTCAGTCAGCAAAGGTTTAAATGTCGATAAACCCCGCAATCTCGCTAAATCTGTCACCGTTGAGTGACATTAACCTATCACTTATTTTTTAGAAAGGAAACCTTATGGTCATTACAATCATTTCTGATGTCTTAGGAACCGCGAATAATGGAACGACATTAGCAACCTTAAATTTAATTAATTCTCTAAAAGCCAAGGGTCATGTGGTACGTGTCCTTTGCTGCGATAAAAACTATGCTGGGAAGGAAAATTATTTCATCATTCCAACGGTTAATTTTTGGATTTTTAATTCTTATGTTAAACATAATGGTGTCAGTCTCGCTAAAGTTGATCAAGAAGTTCTACAAAGAGCTATTGATGGCGCGGATATTGTCCATTCCTTTTTACCTTTCGCCGCTGGTCGAGCCGCAGCTCGTTATTGCTTAAAGAAAAAGATACCTTTTACTAGTGGCTTTCACGCTCAAGCGGAAAATTTGACTAGTCATGTTTTCTTGATGAATTTTAAATTAGCCAATTCCGCTGTTTACCGCAATTTTTGGAAACATTATTATTGTATGTGCGATGCGATTCATTATCCGACGGCTTTTATTCGCGACTATGTTCGCCGCTTTATGAAAGGCCCAATTCCTTATACGATATCCAATGGTGTTGATATGTCACTTTTCAATAGAAAAGAAAAAACTATGAAACCTGATGAATATAAAGATAAATTTGTCATTGTGATGTCGGGAAGATTAAGCGCTGAGAAGAAGCAGATTTTGCTTTTAAAAGCCGCTAGGAAATGTAAACATAGGAATGATATTCAATTGATTATCGCCGGTGGTGGTCCAAAAGACAGGATGCTTAAGCGATGGGCAAAACGACATTACAAAAAGAACTTGCCAATCATTAAATCTTTTCAGCATGAGGATTTGCACAATATTTTGTTGAGCGCTGATTTATATGTTCACACTTCTTTAATTGAGATTGAAGCTATTTCTTGCATTGAGGCACTAGCTTGTGGTTTAGTTCCCATCATCTCTAATTCTCCTCGTAGTGCCACAAGTAAATTCGCTCTTTTGCCACAATCTTCATTTACTTATTATTCTTCATCTGATTTAGCTCGTAAAATTGATTGGTGGATAGATCATCCTGAAGAAAGACACCAAGCAGCGCAAAAATATGCACAATTTGCCCAGCAATTTGATGTTAATATTTGCATGGATCAAATGGAGCAAATGCTCATTCAAACAAAGGAAAATTATACGGGCAAAAAGCCGTGGCTTAAAGGCAAAAAAGCTCATCAAATTTAGATTTTATTAGATAAACGAGAGAATTATGTCCACCTTTTCCTCATCTTCTTTTTTCGCTAATCGTGAAATTATATTTCATCTTGATAAAATCTCGTATAAAATAAGATAACATTATGAACAAAATTAGCCTTGTTTTCTCTTTATTTTTTAGTTCTCTATTTCTCATTGGCTGTCAATATGAAACCATTATTTCAACGAGTGAAGCGCGAAGCCAATTAGAGGCGATTTATGATGCTCAAGAAGTTAATAAGGAGCCTCTTTTATTTGCTATTGACGAGGTAAGTGTTACTTCGCATGAAAATAGCACTACGGAGAATGCTCATTATCAATCAATCGTCAATCAAGCGAATACTTATTATCACTATTTAGCCTATATCACTAATGCTGATGGAGAGGTAACAACGGATTATGAATATTTTGCTTTTATTAAGAATGATCAATATTATACAGTAGTTAGCCGTCTTACCAAAGATGGCCAATATGAGAAATTTTATTATGTTTCGCAAGCGAGCGACGCTCTTGTCGATAAAGATTTTTCTTCTCAAATATATTCTGCAGTCGAAAATTATCGAGGTACTGACTATCAAATTCTCTTTCTCGATGAAGAAAGTGGCCTATTAGCCAATAATGTCAATCTCGATTATACTTATTTTAATATACAGGCTTCTTCTTCTCGCGATGATTCTTTAACGATTAATTATCGTCTCATTGATCAAGAGGATAATACTATTGTTGCGGAAGTATCTTGGGAGGAATATTATCTTCGTCATACTGAATATCAATCTTCTCATGATGATGATTATGTTAAGACTGTCACTAACTTCTCCACTGAAGTGGAATTAGAATATCCCCTTTTAAATAATTACATCCTTATTAGCTAATATTTTCTTTTAATATATATTATTTTTATGATTGTTAAATAAAAAAGCATTATTGTATGAAGTTTATTTTCTAATGCTATAATTAAACTTAGAAAAGGAGAATATTGATATGGAATTAAAAGGTTCTAAAACAGAACAAAACTTGCAGACAGCATTTGCTGGTGAATCACA
>JBAYZW010000010.1:0-15628 GCA_041672305.1 Bacilli bacterium | reverse complement strand
AAATAAAGGCTCTCTACTTTAAAAGGTGGAAAAAGGTGGAATAAACAAAACAAGCCATCAAAACTCTACTTTAAAAGGTGGATAGAAAAAGATGAGACCAGAAACCGAAATTCTGGTCTTTTCTTATGGTTTGTTTCTATAGGTCATAATCAACATAGCTCTTTTACGAAACCTATCAAAATTATGATATCCATAAGCGGATTTTATGATGGTTTTAAGTTGATTATTTAAACCTTCAGCAATAGCGTTTGTGTATCTAATTTCGATTTGCTTTTTGTTAAATCCGTTAGCGATTTCATATCTCCATTTGTGATATGTTCTTCCAACTGTCTTTAATAATTCATTATTTGATTTTAAAAGTTTTTCACTGATCCAATTTATAAAATTTACAGCCTCGTCATAAGTGTACATGTCTGTATATCTAAATAGCTCTTGTAAACACATCCAACCATTCCAGAGATCGAAGTTTAATTTAATGCATTTATAAACCATATCAGCGTAGAAATAACTTTCCCCGGTTTTCTGATAGACATAGCGTTTATTTGGAATGCGACTTTTTAAACAGAGGAAGTACTTCCAATGGGCTTTCATAAAATTATATTCCATCGTGCCCTTGCTAGTTTCATTATTCATCACTCTCGTTCTCAAACGATTAACCGCGTTCGTGAGTTGCGCGATGACATGAAAGAGATCAACGACGTGAATAGCCTTAGAGAAATAATGGTGACATATCGTTGAGTAAGCATCATACATATCTGAGATAAATACTTTAGTATTCTCTCTTTCTTTAAGAGGAATGTTATCAAAATATTCTCTTAAATATGGCATTTGCCTATTTCTGATTAAATCGACGATTTCTTTATGTTCAAAATCAGTGATAACACAGACAAACTTTTGATTTATTTCTTCGGAGAATCTAATCTCATCTATACATAAGACACGAGGCATCTTAAGTCGAGGAACAAATTTAACTTTCTCATCAAATATCTTAATAATGTGATTGAGCGAGATATGATAATTTTTAGCAATCTCAGTAAAGGTGAATGGTCGAGAAAAGTCATTTAAAATAAATTGTTTAACCTGATTAGTGATACTTGAATAGGGGTTTATTCCTTTAAGTGGTTTAGTGAAAGTCTTTCCACATTTTTGACATTTAAAACGTGGCTTTTTAACTCGTAGAATGTCGGTGATGTTTTGATTTTCAGTACATCGATATTCAACAAATCGATAATCATTAATATAGACATCATTTGAAGAACAATGCGGGCATTTTCTTTCTTCAACAATCTGTTCAACTTCAAAAATGAAGCCTTTATCAAATTGTACTGGTTCAATTGGCTTGTTCTTAAAGTTATTTGGTTCAAGTCCAAGCCTTAATAGAAATGTGTTAAAATCCATATGGGTCTCCTTGGTTGTTGATTAACATTTCAATTATAGGAGACCTTTCAAAACTGACAAATCTATGAACTAAAAGGTGGAGATAGAAAAAACTGTCCACCTTTAAAAGTAGAGAACCTAAATAAAAAGAAAAGCCACTTGATAATTTATCAAAGTGACTTTTTATTTTCGTTGATTATTCATAACAAACCAGATGCCCAAGGCCATTTGAAGGGGTATTCCTAAAAGAAAGATCGGCCATAATGTCCAAGTACATATCGTACAATACAAAGCTGCTAAAAAAGACCAAATCAAAGTTGATTCAACAATCAAATTAAGCAAAGAAGAACGAAAAAATTTCTTATCTGCGACAATCGCTAAAATGCAAGAGGCGGGAACGGCCCACAAATAAGCCTGCCAATAGCCTTCTCCAAGTTTAATAAAAGTATAAACAAAAACAATGGTCGCAATCATCCAAAAGATAGTAATTAAAAGAGCGGTAATAAGAATTTTATTTTGAAAGTCACTTTTTGTATCACGAAGAAATTCTTTCTTCTCTGAAGCATTACCTTCATGTGTTAAATAATCAATCGTTACTCCGTAAAATTCACACAAATCATAAAGGGTTTCAATATCCGGAATGGTATCACCTTTTTCCCACTTGGAAACAGCTTTATCCGAATAATTAAATTTTTCCGCCAATTCTAATTGAGTGAGTTTGGCGTCCTTGCGAAGATGGGCCAAATTATCACCGATGATTTCACGAATGTTTGCCATACCCCTAAACATACGCTAAAAAAGACTTTTTTTCAATAATGCAAAATAAGGTCTCTCTTTCTAGGAGAGGAGCATAGTCATTCTCAAAAGAAGAGAATGATATCTCTCGATAAGAAATTGTTTAAGAGGGTTATTTTAAGAACCCATATCACTAAAATAAAGGTGTTATGAATTATTGGAAAAAGCATAAGACATTGATTATTACGACTAGTGTTTGTCTCGTTTTAGCATTAGCGGGAGGTTCTCTTGGGTATTTTTTAGGAAAGCGCTTTTTTGTTTCGAGTGTTGATTACAGTAATATTGACCCTAATTCTTTAGAGGATAACAACACTCTTATTTATCAACAATTCGATTCGTATCAAAATCAAGATAAGACACAAGATGAATACATTGATAATTTTACTCCCTATCAACTTGCTAACGCAGCCTTTTATCAAAGTGGAAAAGAAACATATTCTAAGGTCGTTGGAAATGGCCAAGTAATTGCCGGCGGAGCAAAACAGAAAATAATGAGCTATCACATAAAAAAGGGCAGTGATTATTTCTTTGAATCAATATCAACGGGTCTCATGAGTGTTGCTAAGCGCTTTTATCAAAATGATGAAGTCAAATGGTATCGAGGTAAAGTAGATAAATCTGGTATTGTGGCCTGGAATGCTAGTTCAGAAGTCATTAATACAGTAGAGGATTTTACTACTTCATGGGGCAAAGATTTATCTCGCCAGACCGTTTATATTATCTCAAGTAAAACGGCTCTTGAAACTTCTACTATCTCAAAGGATGGCGATCATTTAATCATATCATTAGATCTCGACCCCATTCTTTCGGCTGTTCGCTATGTCAAACAAATGGTAATGATGAGTGCTCTTGAAGCTAATCCAGTTTTCAAGTCTATTAATTTCACCATGACTCTTGATTCTAATTTTCGCATTATAGAAGCCATAGCAACCGAAAGTTATCGCGTTAAAAAGTTTGGATGGAACGATGCAACTGGCTATTTAAAAGAAACGACTAGTTATCAGGTTGATGAAGACATCCCTGATATTAATACCGGAATTGTTTATGAATGAGGAGGACATATTATGAACAAAATTATTAAATTTGGTGGGATATACACATTAGCGTTTTCTATCTCGTTAGCGACAGGATTCCTGATGCAATACCGCAATAATTCAACTGTTAAAGTATCACCTGAACCCTTGGAAACTCCTGGAGAAAGGCTTATTGCCTCTTTATTAGATTACGAAGGCATGAATCTTGCAGCAAATATTGATTTTGTGACGGAAGAAAATGTTAAAGTTGATGTTGATTTAGATGGTCAAGCACAAATTAACACGCTCGATGACATTAAATTAAATAGCGCTGTTAATCTCGATCTCGATGGAACAAAAATAAACGCTCAACTTGGTTATTTTTCTAATGTCATCACTCTTTCTTATAAGAATAATTATTTTAAGCTGGAGAGTGATTCCCTATTTTCGTTTATTGATATGCTCCCAGAATATGGTGTCAATCTTGAATTGCCATCTGAATTGCAAAATATCGACATTAACGCTATTGAAACCCAAATCGAAAGCATTGAAGAGAATGATAAAATGTCATCAGAAGACGGCTATTATTACATCATTAATCTCGGCACTGTTGATAATGTTTTTAATATCTATGTTAAAACTGATTCTAGCGATCGCTTTTTAGGCGTAAGAACCGATACTATTTTCTACAATAATATGAAGTTTTCTTTAAACGCCACTATCGATCCCATTTCCACTAGTGAATTATCATTAGTTGATCCTTTGACGACCGAAAATGCGAGTAAATATGAGGATTTTTCTCCCGCCTTTACACTCTTTGATCATTTATATAACTTCCTTCAAAAGGATAGCGCTTGTGTCAATTTATCAACCGACATTTCTATTCTTCAAGAGGATGAGAGTATCGATAATTATCACGCTACCATTGGATTTGGTTATGCCAAGAATGCTCAACAGTATACAGTTGAGGCGACAATCAATGAAAACAATCGCGACCATACCTTTAATTTCATTTATGATAATGACTCTATTTATGCCAGTTTTCATCGTTTAAAAGTCAGTATTGGAACTGTCACTATCTCTGATTTACTTCAATACGCCATTCAACAAATAGGTGATGAAAAAATTAATAATTTAATTGATACTCTCATGGCTTCAATGGAAAATGTCAGTTTAAGTGATATGGCAGATAAGATATCAAACTTTGTCGGTTCTATTTCAGTTGGCGAAAAGAATTTAACTATCACTCTCGATCCCACAGCCTTCGACATTGATATGCAAACCATTAACGCCATCGTCAGCTGGGATACAGAAGGATTATCAAGTATTGTTTTACAAGATATTTCATATGGCGATTATTCAGCGGATGTCACGATTACTTTTAGTGATTTTGTCACCCCTTCATATACCGCGAGTGAATATGTTGCAATTGAACCAGTCGCAGGATTAATTGACTCGCTTCTCACACTATCAAAACAAAAACAATTCCGCTTTGAATTTGATGCTCTTGTCGATAAAACTGACTCTTCTTTGACTGATATTACCGCTGAAGGTGGCTTTCAATTTGATTTAGATAATCAATTCGGTTATGGAGAAATGAACATTATCGACAGCGACGCTTACCGTCACAATATCAAAGCCGATATGCGCTCACCTGAAGAAATTATTTTTGCTTACAACGATACATTGAAAGGAAAATTTAATACAACCACGCTCAAAGAATTGGGTGAACTTATCTATAACGCCGTTAATGAGCCAGACGCTCATATGATTGAACTATTTGGTGACTTATTAGATCAATTGGCCAACTCCCCCATCGCTCAAATTATCGGAGGTGATTACGGTCTTGCTTTGAATTACGATATCATCGACAATTTAACAATTACAAATAATCGTTTAACCTGTACCATCGATTTGGATATTTTAGGTTTTGATAAGACCATCTCTTTATGCGTTGATTATGAAACTAATGAAGAGACAGAAACTTCTGTTCTTAAAGATGTCAAAATCAGCGGACTGTCTTTTGATGATGCGACCATTTCGTTTAATGTTTATGTTAAAGGTTTTGATAATTCCTTAGATTCAGCGCGCCTTGATCCATATGATGAATATCTTGATTTTTCTGATATTAAGGTCCTTCTTGAGTTAGGAATTAACACTTCTAAATTTAATTACTATCATTTCACATCTAGCGTTTCCTTGGTCCTCAATGGTCTTTTAGGAACTGATTTAGTAACCTATGACTTGCCGATGGATATCAAGATTAGAAACGATAAAGGAAATGTTAAAGTCGCTCTTGAATTCACAGATATTCCAATTAAATCTTTAATCAATCCAAACTCTGATTATTATTCAGAAAAGAATCGAACGGCCTCTATCTACTATTATGATGACACTGTTTATGTGAAGAGAACGGAACAGGTTCGCACCAAGGCTATCCTCGGCATCGGTTATGGAGACTTTCATACCTATACTCTAACTAGGACATGTGATACCTCTTATTTCTTTGATAATATACTCAATATTTTAATGTCTGATGTTTTGGGCCTAAGCGACACTTATCTCAACCTTATTGAAGATAGCACTTCTAGTGCCGAAACAGCTCAAATTGAATATGAAAAATTACTCAATGATTTTGTTTATAATGAGACGAGTCATTACTTCTATTTTGATATTAATCTCGCCGAATTGGCCAACGATGAAGCGCTCAGCTTATTCACTATCAAAATCTATAGTGACGCAGTCAGCAACAGTCTAACCGGAATGGATGTTCATCTCACAGTGTCGGTTGGTCTCAAAATTGACATTGATTTTTCCTTAAATTTTGAAGATGATAGTTCCGTTGAATTATTTACTTATGATGAAAATGGTCAAATAAATGGAGACATTAGTGCGACTGTTTTAACCAATCTCGATCACTATATCGCTCTTCATTCGAGCGATACTCGTAATGTCAAAGCCATCACTGTTATCTAAAACATTAATTTCTTAAATAACAAAAACCTCCCAGCACCATACTAGGAGGTTTTCTTATTTAGTTGTTAATTAAATTTTTTCGATCTCAGAGAATTCCACTTCCACTTTAGTCGAACGGCCAAAGAAGATTGTTTCTAATTCGACAGCGCCACTTTCACGGTTGATGGAAACAATATTACCTTCGGTTCCTTCCAAAGCGCCATGAATAACTTTCACGAGATCACCAATATTGTAGCGGTCGTACATGGATTCATCAATCATACCCATTCTCTTTAAGACTGGTTCGATTTGTTCACGAGGAACAGGGAATGGTTTAGTACCTTTACCAGAAGAACCAACGAATCCTGTAACGCCAGGAGTATTACGAACCACATACCACGCATAGTCAGTCATGATCATTTCCACAAAGACATAGCCTGGATAAAGATTTTTCATTCTTGTTTTGCCAGTTGGCAATCCATCTTTCATAACAGGAACTTCATGCTCTGCGACGATAATACGGAAAATCAATTCTTGTAGACCCATCGATTCAACACGACGAGTAAGGTTATCCGCCACTTTTCGTTCATGTGTTGAATAAGTATTGACGACATACCAGGCTTTTTCACCTAGTTTTGTTTGTTTGTTTTCGCTTTCATCGACATCAGTCGTCGTATCGGTAAAAGCTGTGATTTCATCAGCCATTAAGCAGCTCCTCCACTTAGAGAACTAAAAGCATCCTTTAAAATATCAATTAAGCGAGCTCCAGCCGCATCTTCCGCTAAAAGAAACAATGATGCGATAATCGTAATTATCACCACCACGACAATCGCGGGTAATAATTCATCACGCTTGGGCCAACGAACGCGCTTGCCTTCTTTGACAACGCCTTTGGCATAAGATTTTAATCCCATAAAAGAGCCTCCTCTATTTACTAATTTTGTGGATTGTATATTTTCCACAATGCGGGCAAAACTTTCTCATCTGAAGTTTAGTGTCTTCACCTTTTTTGATGGTAATAGTGTAGTTACGCGATAGACATTCTTCGCAAATCAAAAGAACTTTTTCTCTCATTTTCCTACCCTATCCTAAGTTTGCTTTACTAATTTATCACACCTGCTTTTTTTTGTAAATATTTTATTATTAAAATACCCTGTAAATTTTTGAAATAAAAAAGTTTTTTGTCATTCAATAATTTTCTTATCTTTTAGATAATAGAAAATCATAATAAAAGTCATTCCTCCAACAGCGATGATCAAAATAAAAGAAATCATCGTATCAGATGACACTTCTCGCGTTTCACCGATAGCGTTCGTCGAATCAGAAAAATGACCTCGCAAAAAAGATAGCGATTCAGCTATGGTCGCGCCCTCCAAGTCTTCATAATCGTTGACAATGGCTTTGTCTTCCTCAGATAAATTTTCATATAAGGAGATAATTTCATCATATTTTGCCTTGCTTATATCGCACACATTGCTCGTTTCCAAAGGCCGAACATCCCGATTCCACAAACGAATAAAACCTTCATCGCAGGCTTCGAATGAGACGCGATAGTCAGTCGAGTAATCTAGTGACTGCCACTCTTGCTCTGTTCCAGTATAATAAATGTCCGTAAAATTTTGATGGTTATTAGCATCATTAAAGAAATTATTTGGCATAATCGTAACACAATAAGAAATCATCACCGATTGTAATTGAAAGCAGGATGCAAAAGCTCCCTCGGCAATTTCGTCAATTATTTGATTTTCATCATAATAAATACGAATTTGAGAAAGAGAAGAATCATTCACTCCTATAACTTTAAAATGGTCATTTTCCTTAATTTCCAAATTTAAATCATTATTATTGGGTAAAGATAGAGGCGACGAAAAAGAGTGATTACTTATCATTAAAGAGAGCGAACAAAAAAGGACAATGATAAAATCTTTTATCATGTTAACGGGCCACCAAAAGCGAAAATAATAATAACGCAAACAATAATTAACACGACGAGGACACCAGAAATAATTAAACCAAGCCAAGGAAATGAATAGCCTTCCTTTTCTTCTTTAGGAAGGGAATCAAGAGGAATAAAACTTGTTTCGTCAGGAGCGCCATCTTTTAAATTTTCTTGTAAGCCAATCGGAGCATTGACTTGTTTTTTTTCTTTTTTCATATCTTAACTATTATACTAGCATCAATCTTCACTTATCTTCAAAAAATGTTTCGACATGACACGAATTAAAACCGTTATGACAATAGTGTTGAGTGGCACATTGATGAACATGACAATAATTTGACAGAAAAGAATAACCCAAAATGTTTGAAATCCAAATGCGACAGCTTTCATCAACGAACCAAAAATGACCATCACAAACAATTCTAAGACAAGAAGCGAAAAGGAGGTTTGAATAGGATAAAGAGGAAGATCAGCATTTCTTTTCGAAACACTTTTGTCATAGAAAATAATAAAAACTAATAAGGCGGCAAAAAGAAGTATCATCACGCCTGGAATTAGGAGTCTGATTAATAAATTAATTGTGTATACACTCTGGTAGAGAGTTAATGTATTGTTAAGCCATAAAACCAGGGTAACCGTTAAAATACAAAGCGTCATAAACGAAATAATCATGATAAGGGAGATTTTTTTGTTATGAACTCTTTTGAAAAGAGAAAAGAGAAAATAGGGCAAGAAGCCTAAAACAGCATAGATGAGAGTGATAGTTGGAAAGAAGGAATAGTTGCGTGGGTCAAAGAGTAAATAGCCTAAGACATCAGAGCCAATTCCCACTAAAAGCCCATACCAAGGTCCTAACAATATCGAGGCAAAGATGATGATGGCGGGACCGCCAAGAGAAATGCGCAAAAAGGGAACAATTGGAATATAGTTAACCGCTAAGACTTTTTGTAAAATGATTGTTACAGCCATAAAAAGTCCAGCCAAACAAATTTTTGAAACAGGAGATAAATTATTACGAGTAAAAAAAGATTTCATCATAATTGACCTTCCTTAAATTGACGACGAACTAAACCAGCAAAAGCCAATGAACCAGTAACTAAAATAATATCGTCCGGATATTCATCCATCAAATTGGTAATTAACTCTTGATAATCATCGACGAATTCGTATTCATCCGCAAAAAGAAAATAGTCATCTTTGTCACGAGCTCGAGGGTGATTAAATGTCGTTAAAATCACTTCTCCAATTTGACCAATATAATTCAGCATTTGGGGATAATTCTTATCTTTAAAACAAGCAAAAACAATATGAATGGGCCGAGAATTAGCGACTTTTTCCATTGAAATCATCAAATTTTCCATCGCTTCAGGATTGTGAGCTCCATCAACAATAACAAGAGGAGTAAAGGAAACAACCTCCATTCGAGCAGGAATGATTAAATCATATAAACCATCTGCTATTGCCTCTTCACTAACGGGAAATTGATGACCGATAATGATGACAGCCTCAAGAGCTAGGCAGGCATTGTCCACGCTATATTGAGCAATGGATTGGATTTTCAAATTTCGATATGTCAAGTAGTCAAAGGAATAACCGCTTTCGGCATATAGGACATTATTTGGAATAGAGACAGTGTGAACCGTACTCTTTTTATATTGAGCCTCACGAGAGATAACTTCGATGACATCATCGCTTAAATCGCCAATCAAAATCGGTACTTCTTCTTTGATAATACCAGCTTTTTGCTCTGCCACTTCAGCAATAGAACGGCCCAAATATTCAGTATGTTCAAGACTTACTGAGGTAATAATAGAGAGAATAGGAGTGAAAATATTAGTGGCATCAATAAGTCCCCCCATTCCACATTCAATAATAGCAATATCACACGCTTCTTTTTGGAAATATGACAAAGCAATAAAAGTCTCAATTTCAAAGGTCGATAAATCATATTTGACAATAGTGGATCGAACATTATCTATGATATCAAGCAACATCTGATCAGAAATTAATTCTTCATTAATTGAAATCATCTCGTTAACACTTTCAAGCCCTGGTGAAACAAATAAACCAACTTTATATCCTGCTTGACGATAAATTGAGGCAAGATAACAAGCGGTTGAACCTTTCCCGTTTGTTCCAGCGATATGAATTGAAGGGATTGTATAAGAAAAAGATATCTTCTTCAAAAAAAGATCAAAATTATCGCGTTGATAATCGCCGATGTCTCGAGTTGCAATAATTGAATCAAAATTTTTCATAAATCAATCACTCTCCCTCATATCACGTTTTAAATCGCGCTGTTTGATCGCCTCTCTTTTGTCATAGAGTTTCTTTCCTTTAGCTAACGCAATTTCGACTTTAGCTCTTCCATTACGAAAATAAACGCGCGTTGGAACAATAGTGTATCCTCCCTTTTTCAGTTGATTAAAGAACCAACTGATTTCTTTTTTATGAAGCAATAATTTTCTTGTTCTCAATGGATCATGATTAAAAATATTGCCGTGTTCGTAAGGATTAATATGCATATTAACAATTTCAATTTCTCCGTTTCGCACTAAAACATAAGCATCTTTGATTGAACAACTATGCGTGCGTAAAGATTTAATCTCAGTTCCCACTAAAACAATTCCACATTCCGTAAAATCACTTAAAAAATAATTAAAATGAGCCTTGCGATTAGAAGCGATGATTTTAATGTTGCTAGTTGATGCTTTCTTCATTTTAAATCTTCTCCTTAGCAACTATTCGACGCCAATTAAACAAACCTTCATTATTACATTCTTCACCTAATTCTTTGCGATCTTTAAAAGGACCGAAAATAAAGGTGACATAAAAAATAAAGAGGTCAATTAAAACGACAACAATTAATGTTAAAAAATCAAGTGGCACAAAGGCATTCATTATCATAGTGAAACATCCACCAATAATAATCATAAATGGTCCAGCTAAGCCAGGAGTGATAAAAATGGCATGCGCTGTCTCTTTAAACCATGTCTTTAGTTTTCCTTTGTAGATGAGCATATAGATACTTGTCAATGCAAAACCAAGAACAGCATAAACGCCTAATCCCAATGAGAGAGAGAGGATTCCGCTCCAATGATAATAATATTTCAAGAGAAGAGAAACACCACCACTGATACCAAATAATAGTAAGCCGAGACTTATTAAGCGAAAGATAAAGCGTTTATTAGAACTATGCTGATAAAGAAGGGAGACGAAATAAGGAAGAAAAAGCAAAGTCAAGATAAGGAAAAGCAAAGCGAAAATAAAGAGCATAAAAATAGAGGAATTAGCATATGGAATGTTAGTAACAAATGTTAAGCCAATGCCAATTATTAAAGAGAGAAGAATTAAAGAGATAATTCTCACTACACTATGTTCGCTTATATTATTTTGCCATACATCATTATGAATAGCTTCTTTAACTAATTGAGGCTTACGAAGATGACTTAGAACCATAATAGGAGGTAAATAAAAGAGCAACATAATTACCGCACCAGAAGTAGAAGCATCAAAGAAATGAGTAGACTCCACAAAACTATGAGCCAATAAAGCAAGATAGATGAGGACATAAAGAAGAGCAAAACGATAATATTTCTTAATAAATAATCTAACAATAGAGTAGAGACCAAAAATAAGACCAGCAGCGTAAAAAGCAAGACCAGTGATACCGCCCATCAAAAAGATTTCAAAATAACCAGAATGGCAAGTCCGAACCGCGTGATTAAAAATTGATGAATAAGTTAAGATTAATTTTGAACTAGCCCCATAACCATAACCAATCATTAGGCGCAAAGGATTGCGCGTTGCTAAATAAATAGCCCAATCCCAAATTTCTTTACGATGAGAAAAGGTCCCAAAATTATTCGTAAAAATATAATGTCTAAGAAAACCATCTAGTGAAACAATAAGGGCCCAATTTTTTTCTACACTAATCAAATAGACAACCAAAAGGGAAATAAAAAGAGCGATGATAAGAAAAAGAAAAACAGAAGCCTTTATATAATGACGATTCACATAATTGATGATGATTCGAGCTATGACATAACAAAAAATGACAACTGCTGAAATGAGGAGAGTCGTATTGCAAAGAGTAAAAATCATTGCCAAAAAGAAAAAGAAAATAAGAAAATAGGTCCACCATCGAGTCTTAGAATAATTGACAACTAAGCAAGCTAAAATGCCAAACATCAAGCACAAGCCAAAAATGTTTGGATTGATGAAAAAAGATCCCGTTCCCTCGCCACTAAATGTGCCAAGCAAAATGTTTTTATAAATATCAATCTCATGAAAAAGCGAAAAAATAACCGCCACAATAACAGTAGCAATTAACAAGTAGGCAAACCAAAGAATGCCTCGATTTTTTAATCGACCTTTTGCATAAGCAAACATCATCATATAAATAACAATTAAACTAATTAATAATCGAATAGTATAATGCATTTTCTCTTCAATAGAAAAAGTCAATTCGGCCGTAATTCCTGTCTCAACATTAGAAAAAGTTGTGGAAGATGGATTCGTCCATATCGCGACTGTTAGAGTAATAAAAATGATAATAAGTGCTGAGAGCAAAATCCAATTGAAGGTCATATGATTTTTCTTGTGCTCTAAAAAGAAATAAATGCCCATCATCATCAAGATGAGAGCAGTCAACATATAAAATACTGGGTTTGAAAACCCTTCGCTTGGAACACCATTAGACAAAAGAGCAATATTCTCAACAAAAAAACAGGTGACAACAATAATCAACCAGAACCAAATATTCGTCAATGTGTACTTAAAGTGTCCCATGTGCGAGCCACACGCATTATACAAACAAACGCGCGAAAAGTCTAAACCTTTAAAGTATGATGGACCTCAATGAGGTCCTTTAAACTTTGATTTT
Organism: Bacilli bacterium; assembly: GCA_041672305.1. Lineage (GTDB taxonomy): Bacteria > Bacillota_I > Bacilli_A > RFN20 > CAG-826 > JAAYDH01. Next base: position 2,664 of record JBAYZW010000010.1, on the reverse strand, counting down.
CTTTGATAGTCACAGGTTATATACCACAATAAATGAGAAAAAAGATATATTGATTTTGATATAATCAAAAAAATACCTATAATAATGACATGGATAAATATCAAATTTTAAAGAACATGATTGCTGAAGGACAACGAATTGTTGTTTTCACGGGAGCTGGAATCTCGGTGCCAAGTGGCATTCCTGATTTTCGTAGTGCTGATGGACTCTATAATCAAAAAACCAAACTATCTATTTCGCCAGAAGAAATTATTTCTCATCACTTCTTCAAGACTCACACATCTAATTTTTATGAGTTTTATAAATCAAAAATGCTCTACCCTAAAGCGAAACCAAATCTCGCTCATCGCTATTTTGCCAATCTTGAAAAGCAAGGTAAAAATGTCATCATTATCACCCAAAATATTGATGGTCTTCATCAGGAAGCTGGCTCCTCGCTAGTCTATGAATTGCATGGTAATGTTCATCGCAATTATTGTGAAAAGTGTGGGCGTTCCTTTGGCATGAATTATATCTTAAACCATCAAGGAGTTCCTACTTGTGATGTTTGTGGAGGGGTGATTAAACCAGATGTCGTTCTTTACGAAGAACCTCTTAATGAAGATACAATTATGCGATCGATATCCGCAATTATGACATGCGATGTTTTAATTGTCGTTGGGACATCTTTGACTGTCTACCCCGCCGCCGGTTTTCTTCGCTATTTCAAGGGTAAATATCTCATTGTCATCAACAAAAGTGAGACATCTTATGACAACATGTGTGATCTTGTCATTAATGAAAATATTGAAGATGTAGTGAAGAGACTAGTATGAAAAAAGCAATAATATTTGATCTAGACGGAACGCTTCTCAATACAATTGATGATTTAAAAAACGCCGTAAATCACGTCTTAATTTTGCATAATTGGCCACAGCGTACAACTGAACAAATTCGACAAGCAATTGGCAATGGTGTTGCAAAATTGGTCGAAAGAAGTTTGCCACAGCAAGCAACAAAAAATGAATATTTATTGGCCCTTCATGAATTTCGTCTCTATTATAGTGAGCATTACGATGAGAATACTCATCCATATCAAGACATCATTCAGCTGATAAAAAAATTGAAAAATGATGGTTTTCTTCTTGCGGTTTGCACTAATAAAACACAATTAGTAGCGGAGAAATTGATTCATCATTTCTTTAACAATTCGTTTGACTTTATTCAGGGAGATCAAACTGATGTTCCAAAAAAACCTGCTCCTAATATGATTGATCGGATTCTTCAATTTTTACAAATAAAAAGAAATGAGGCTTTATATATTGGCGATACAGATGTCGATCGTCAAACAGCCCTAAACTCACAACTCGATTATTTTATTGTCAGTTATGGTTATCGTACCCAAAAAGAATTAGGTGTTCTTTGTCCTGATAGTGAAATTATCGATACAGTAAAGAAATTATATTCGTGTATAAAAAAATAGGATTAAATCCTATTTTAATTCTTTAATTCGCTGATCAATAAAGTCGAGAATTTTGTCACGCTTAACTCCATAACAAGTCGAGAATTCATCGAGAATAAAATTGGTAGCGTACTCCAACATATCAACATCAGCGGGTCCGAGTTTAACCCCTTCAGGATCATCTCGATACGCTCTTAATTGGGCGAAGAGATAAGCGATATCTTCAACATCGCCAGAACACAATTTTCTTTTATAAGCATCTCTTCGTTGCTTAGTGTTGGGATTAAATTCTTTTTCAATCTCGCTGATTTTAATTAATAGTTTATCAGCTTCTTCCTTTGACATAATAGGACGAATGATGTCGTCGATAGAATCAAAAGGAACATAGATAGTTTCGGCATCACTGCGATTAGCCCGTACTAAGAAATAAGATTTACCTCCCATCTCCTTTGTTCCGATAATGACAGATAGTCCATCTCGGCAGTGCATTACTTCATCATTTACTTTATATTTATTCATATTACTATCTTATTATCTCAAAAAATGACCCAAAATGTAAGGGAAAAGCCCAATTATAATCATCAATAGGAATATATTTTCCTAGAAATCTTTTCATAAAATAAAAAGCGCCAAAGGCGCTTATTTTTGACAATCAACCGATAATTATTTTGAGCAATATTATATATAACAACAAAACGCCAACCTGTAAAGGGTCTATTAACTAAATTTATAGCATCAACAAAATGTAGATAATAAATAAGTATTTGCTTTTCTGCCAGTGTCACAAATGAGTAAATCATTATTTTTGAATGATAAATTCAAGAAAATTTTCATCGCCACTAATAGAGAAAAATAAATTTAAATATTTGTTTGTGCCCATTTCAAAAAGGCCGCCATAAAAGCCGATAGATAAGTGGCTGTCCTTTCATCATTTAAGGCTCCATCCTCATCAAACAAGGCATCAATATTACCAATATATGCTTCTGGTTGTGCCATCACGGGAACATTTATGCAAGCCAAAACTTGACGAAGTTGATGATTAGCACCAAAACCACCCATACCACCCGCTGAAATGCTAATAACAGCACCTGGTTTCTTGTCCCATGCATTTTGTCCATAGGGTCGAGATCCAATATCAAGAGCATTCTTGAGAACAGGGGGAATGGAGCGATTATATTCTGGGGTAATAAATAAAACTGCATCATGCTTTTTAATAGTTTCTC
>JBAYZW010000009.1:0-15899 GCA_041672305.1 Bacilli bacterium | reverse complement strand
TCGCGACGGCGATTGGTCTCTTCAATGGCAATCTTCATCGAATCAGTCATATGATCTGCATACATAATCACTAAACCGTGTTCATTTCTGGCAGCTCGACCAGTAATTTGAATCAAAGAGCGAGCACTGCGTAAAAAGCCTTCTTTGTCAGCATCTAGAATCGCTATTAGTGAGACTTCAGGAATATCTAGTCCTTCTCGCAAAAGATTGATGCCAACAAGAACATCGTATTTTCCCTTACGCAATTGATAGATAATCTCGCTTCTTTCTAAAGTCTTAGTCTCGTGATGAAGATAAACGACTTTAATACCTTTTTCTTTTAGAAATGAAGATAAATCTTCTGCCATGCGAATAGTTAATGTGACAATCATAATTCGTTCATGAGCAAGGATTCTCTTTTTAATTTCGGAAAGAAGGTCATCAATTTGTCCGCGTGTAGGACGCACCTCAACACGAGGATCTAACAAGCCCGTCGGACGAATAATTTGTTCAATAATAGGCCCATCACTCTTTTGCATTTCATAATCACCAGGAGTGGCACTTGTGCAAACAACAGTGGGCATTATTTTTTCAAATTCTTCAAAATTTAAAGGTCGATTATCTAAAGCTGATGGAAGGCGAAAGCCATAATCAACAAGACTAGTTTTTCGTGAACGATCACCATTATACATCCCTCTTAATTGAGGAAAAGTGACATGAGATTCATCAACAAAAAGAAGAAAATCCTTTGGATAGTAATCTAATAGACAAAATGGTCTTTCTCCAACTTTTCTTTTATCGATATGGCGAGAGTAATTTTCAATACCTGGACACATGCCAAATTCTTGCATATTTTCCATGTCCTGATTAGTGCGAATCTCAATGCGCTCAGCTTCTAATGGTTTGTCATTCTCTTTAAAAAATTTAATTCTTTCAGCTAATTCAACCTTGATCGTTTCACAGGCTTCTTTAATACGTTGTCTCGTAGAAGCATGATCATAAGCGGGAAAAATTGGATATGAATGAAATGAATGTTTTATTTCACCATTTAATAAGTCAACTTGTTGAATTTTCTCAACTTCATCACCAAATGTATCAATCCTAATGACATTATTTGCTTCAGCATTAGCAGGAATAATTTCGATAATATCCCCACGCACTCGAAAACTTCCAGGAACAGCATCTAAGTTATTTCTTTTATATTGAGCATCAACAAGTTTTTTAAAGAAAGAACTTCGGTTTATAGTTTCGCCAATACGAATATTAAAAACAAGATTGCGATATTCATCAGGATCAGTTAATCCGTAAATCGAAGCAACAGAAGCGACGACAATTGTATCGCGTCGTTCAATGACTGAATTGATAGCCGATGTTCTCAACATCTCAATTTCATCATTCATCACTGCGCTTTTATCAATATAGGTATCAGTTTTAGGAATATAAGCTTCTGGTTGATAAAAATCAAAATTTGAAACAAAATATTCGACGCGGTTATGAGGAAACAATTCTTGAAATTCGGAATAAAGTTGTCCAGCAAGAGTTTTATTGTGCACTAAAACAAGAACTGGTCTTTGGACTTTCTCAATAATATTAGCCATTGTAAAAGTCTTGCCAGTACCCGTGGCGCCAAGCAAAACCTGAAATGATAAATTGCGGTTGATTCCATCCACTAATTTCTCAATCGCTTGTGGTTGATCGCCGGTTGGTTTATACGGCGATATTAATGTAAATTTATGTTCCTCTTCCATCATTTTTCCCGCAAAATGTCACTTTTTTATATTTTTTCGATTAACATGAGCTTTTTTAAAACCTTCACCATACACCGCGTTTGTCTGCGTAAAAGTGATAAAAGCGTTGGGGTCCGTTTTTACAATAAAATCTCTAATCTTGTGATATTGACTCTTATCAAAAACAACTCTAAGAATAATTCTTTCTTTGCCTTTGTATCCACCTTCCGCTCGAATAATTGTCGCGCCTCTTCCCAATACTTCTTGAGCATAAGCACTGATTTCTTTCCATTTCTCAGAAATGATATCAACTTGGTAACTTGTTTGAGCACCAACATAAACATATTCAATAAGAATAGCAGTAATAAAAGCTGATAAAATTCCGCATAAGCATTTGACAAGAAAATTCATATCGGTCGGTAAAATAACAAACAAACCAATGATAATAATTGATCCATCCACTATAAAACTGCCAATTGATTGTTTGATATTTAAATATTTATTTAGAATGAAGCTTATAACATCGACACCACCAGAACTGCCACCGCCAACAAAAGTAATAGCCACGCCTACTCCAACGATGACGCCACCTGTGATACCGGCTAAAAGAATCTCACCCGTTTCCATTGGACTAGAAAGAATCGCTGATGTAATATTTTGACACCAATCGCTAACACCAGGAGTAAAGGTGAAAAAGAAAGTAGCCACAGGAACCATAATTGTTGATAAGAGAGTTTTTATCGCGAAATCTTTTCCGATAAAAATTAAACCCACAATCCAAAGCAAAATAGATAAAGAGGCTGTGGTTATGTTATAAACAATATCTTGATATCCTTCAGCAAAAAATGATTTAACGATAATAGATATACCGTTTAATCCACCAGCGTTAATCATTGCTGGACTAAGAAAAACGATATTGCCAAAAGCCAGTAGAAAGGAACCGAGAATAACAACGAAAATTTGCATTAAATAATGTTTAACATTATTTCTTGTCACTATGTTTTTCATTTTCTTTGGCCTCCTTTTGCAAATAAGAATAGATGAATCCATCTATATTTCCATCCATGACAGAAGCGACATTTCCTTCTTCATAGTCAGTTCTATTATCTTTAACTAAAGTATAAGGACAGAAGACATATGAGCGGATTTGACTTCCCCATTCGATGTTTTTCTTTTCACCTACAATACCTTTTAATGCATTATTGCGTTTTTCTAATTCAAGCAAATATAATTTGCCCTTCAACATTTGCATTGCCACTTCGCGATTGGATAATTGGCTTCTCTCAATTTGACAAGAAACAACTATCCCAGTTGGAAGATGAGTTATGCGAACAGCGGTTTCCACTTTATTGACGTTTTGGCCACCCGCTCCTCCGCTTCGATAGGTATCAATTTTTAAATCTGCATCGTTGATTTGTACATCGATGTTATCATTTTTAAATTCAGGAATAACATTGACAGATGCAAAGGATGTGTGCCGTCTTTTGTTTGAGTCAAAAGGAGAGATTCGCACTAATCGATGAACACCTTTTTCACTTTTTAACAAACCGTATGCATGAGAACCAGTGATTTTAAATGTTACGGATTTTATTCCTGCCTCTTCACCTGGCTCATAATAAATTTGGGCAATTTTAAAATGATGGGAATCAGCATAGCACATATACATACGATAAAGCATACTGACCCAATCTTGAGCTTCTGTTCCACCAGCGCCTGGATGAATTTCTACAATGGCGTTTAAATTGTCAAATTCCCCACTGAAAAGAATTTGCAATTCAAAATCTTTAACATCTTTTGTTAGCAAAAGAAGAGTTTCATCAATTTGATCAAGAATAGAATCGTCCCCTAACGATAATAATTCTGATAAATCTTCAAAGTCCTTAGACATCTTTCGATATTTAACGACTAAATCTTTGCAATATTTAAGACGCGAAATGACTTCAAGTGCCGCCGCGGAATTATTCCAAAAATCAGGCTCTTCGCTTTTTTTACTTAATATATTTACTTCCGAATCTAATTTATCAAAGTCAAAGAGAAGACCCGAGTTGGCGGATTTTTTCGCCAACAGCACAAAGTTGTTGTTTAATTGCAACGATGTCTTTCATATTAGCCGTTCTCCTTTGCTGATTCGCCAGGTTTTTGTTCAGAGACAACATCAACTGGCTTCGCTTCTTCACGAGGTTCAACTTTAATATTCAAGAGATTCAAAACAGCATCAACAGATGATATTTCGAGACATTCTTTAAACATTCGATATCCTTCATTAACATAATCTTGTAATGGGTTGACATTTGCGTAACTACGAAGATGAATACCTTCACGCAAACGAGCCATCGCATCAATATGTTTGGTCCAGTTTTGATCCATCGTATGAAGAACAATGGCACGCTCAATTTTCTCACCAACTTCAGCGGGCCATTCTTTTTTTCGCTCCTCATAACGAGCCTGAAGAATAAAGCCTAAATCTGGTCCGCAATCTTCGACTGGTGACTCTTCATATAAAGACTTCTTAATAGAACCACTTGGCAAAAACCTTGGTTCAACTTGTTTAATTAATAAATCGCCAGAGACTAATTGTTCACGACTTCCCACTGGCACAGCTTTATGTGCTAAGAAGTCACCTGTTGTATCAAAGACTTCTTCAATGATATCTTTGATATCTTTGCCTTCAATAATACGATCTCTCTTGTCGTAAATGATCTGTCTTTGTTTCGCTAAAACATCATCATAATCAAGCAAGTTTTTACGAGTATCAAAGTTCATTCCTTCAATTTTCTTCTGAGCACTTGTAATCATGTTACTAACCATTTTCATTTCGAGAGCTTCATCACCAAATTGTTTTTGAATCCAATCTCGATATTTATCGGCAGCAAAACGAATAAGTAAAGTATCATCAAATGAAACATAGAAACGAGAAAAGCCAGGATCACCTTGACGTCCACTACGACCTCTCAACTGATTGTCGATACGTCGTGCTTCATGACGTTCTGTTCCAAATACGCACAATCCGCCAAGAGCTCTCACTTCATCGTTAATTTTAATATCAGTTCCACGACCAGCCATGTTTGTAGCTAAAGTGATGTGACCTTTTTCACCTGAATGGGCGATAATTTCAGCTTCACGAGCATTGTTTTTAGCATTTAACATTTCATGTTCTAATCCAGCAGCAGTTAATAAGGCGGAAATTTCTTCCGAAGATTCTACAGAAACCGTACCAATAAGAATTGGCTGACCTTTTTCATGTCTTTCCTTAACTTCCTTAACTAAAGCGGCGAGTTTAGGAGCTTTGTGTGCATACACATAATCAAGAGCATCAGTACGCGCAATAGGTTTATTGGTGGGAATGCATATAACGCGCATATTATAAATTTTTTGGAATTCTTCTTCTTCGGTTTTAGCGGTACCAGTCATGCCAGACATTTTCTTAAATAGGCGGAAGAAGTTCTGATAAGTAATTGTCGCCATAGTGACGGTTTCTTGCTTAATGGTAACGTTTTCTTTAGCTTGAACGGCTTGATGTAAACCATCAGACCACTCACGACCAGGGAGTACACGACCAGTAAATTGATCAATAATTTGGACTTGTCCTTCGACATCAACAAGATAGTCGACATCACGATCCATAATATAATTGGCTTTTAAAGCGTTGTGAATTCGATGAACTAAATCGGCAAATTCAGGATTGTACAAATTCTTAATGCCAAACATTTTTTCTGCTTTAGCGTTTCCGTCATCCGTTAAATTGACGGTTTTTTCTTTAACATCAATAACAAAATCTTTTTCCCTTTTCAAAGCTTTGCAAAAACGATCAGCCACAGTGTACTGGGAAGCGGAGGTTTTAGCGCCGCCAGAAATGATTAAAGGCGTTCTCGATTCATCAATAAGAATAGAATCGGCTTCATCGACAATGCAGTAATTGAGTCCACGTAAAACGCGATGCTCCATATCAACCGCCATATTGTCTCTTAGATAATCAAATCCCAGTTCAGCATTTGTTGTATAAGTAATATCGCAGAGATAAGCTTCTCTTTTTTCTTCTGTTGTTTTGCTTCTCAAGTTAACACCAACGGTTAAGCCAAGAAAGCGATAAATTTGTCCCATCCAATCCGCATCACGTTGTGATAGGTATTCGTTAACGGTGACAACTTCCACACCCTTACCAGCAAGAGCATTTAAATATACAGCCATGGTTGCTGTCAAAGTTTTACCTTCACCAGTTTTCATTTCTGCGACATCGCCAGCATGAAGGACAAGCGCTCCAATGATTTGAACTTTATAAGGAAACTCACCAAGAGTTCTCTTGGCAGCTTCTCGCGCAACAGCAAAAGCTTCAATCTTTATATCATCAAGAGTTTTGCCATGAGCAAGCAAATCTTTAAAATACGGAGTTTTTGCTCTCAATTCTTCATCAGATAAAGAAGCCATTCCTTTTTCTAGAGCAAGAACTTTTGTGGCCTCTCTTTCATATTGATTCAACATTCGTCTGTCGAAAAATCCCATAATTACTTCACCAACACAATTAGAATGTGCCTTTCTAATATCATAAATGTTCTTAACATTTGCCTACCTATCTTATCATTCAAGAGCTGATTAGTCTAACACTATTTCATAGTTTAGGTTAAATTGCGGCTTGCTAATTCATGAATGTTTTACTCATCACAAGAACGTCAATTTTCTTCGGTTTCAACCCTTTTACAAGTTTAATGATTGCTTTAACTGTGGAACCAGTAGTAAAAACATCGTCAACAATTAAAATTTTTTTACCATACAATTTTTTATTTGTGTTCAATTTTAAATAAAGATTAATTTCTTTTCTTTGCTCCTTATTATGATCGGCTTGTTTGTAAGGCGCAGTTTTTTCAACAATTGGTAAGAATGGTAAATTTAAAGGTCTAAAAATTTCTTCAACATGTTTAAATTCTCTTTTAAGATCGTCATCGTGAAAAGATGGTGCGGGAACAAGATAAAAATCATGATATTTGCAATGTAATTCTTTTGCAAAACGCTCCAAGAAAATAGTAGCAAGTTCAATATCATAACAAGCTTTTACTTGATAGAGAAATGTTTTAATATTATCGTCGTATTTATATATTGATAAACAAGGGATTTGATTGATACTAAATTTGTAAAAAAGGGGAACTAGTCTATTTTGACAAATTGAACATACGGAACATGATTGATGAAAAAAACTATATATATTCCAATTATGTATCGGTTTTAAACAGATTTTGCAAATTTTTATTGGCGGCTTGAATATCTCTAATAGATTGGCTAATACTTTTTGTTTCCTCGCTTGCAAGATAGATCACTCTCCCTTCTGGCGCTTCCTTTTTTCGTCCCACTCTTCCAGAGATTTGCACTAAAGAATAAGATGAAAAAATTGAATGATCAGCCAAAAAAATGATGACCTGCAAATTCATTACTGTCACCCCCCTTTCTAAAATTGCTGTCGTTACTAGAAAGTGATATTTTTTATTTCTAAAATCATCTATAATTTGAGAACGATTTTTATTTTTTGAGTGAACACAATTTCCTTTAGTGCAAAAGAATTTTATTTGATTATATAGCTCTTCACATATTTGAATTGTGGGTGTAAATATAAAAACTTGTTGATTTTGTTTTTCGAATTCTTTAATTAACCTAATACATTCATAAATAAGAATTATTTTTGGTTTGATAATTAATTCAGGAACGGGAAGTGGATAACGATGAAACCGCGAATATAATTCAATGATTTTTCCGCCATTTTTATTAAAGTCATTAAGTAATTGTTTTGATGGTGTTGCTGACATCAAGATACAGTTTCCTTTTATCGATTTCTTAAAGAAAGAATTTAGAATCTTATTACCATTAAATGGGAAAGCATCAACTTCATCAATAATGAGCAAGTCAAAGAAATGATCAAAACGAAAAAGCTGATGTGTCGTACAACAAATTAAATTGCCATCAAGTTTAGCTGTATGTCCGCCATATATCAAAGCAATATCAAGAGTTTTAAAAATACTTCGAAAACGACTATATAATTCAATAGCAACATCACGACGCGGAACTGTAAAACCAACTTTTAGTCCATGAGAAATAGCGTAGGCCATAACTTGTAAAACAATCTCTGTCTTTCCAGATCCACACACAGCATGAACTAGTGAATTCTGATGATTCTTAAAATTTGTTAACAGGAGCCTTGAAAGTCTAAGTTGATCATCAGAGAGTTCATAATCGAGATGATAATAAGCATCAGTAGGATTATTTTTTATATTAGAAACTTTTTGACCATTAAACGATAGGCAACACCGACAATATGGTTTGCCATTTCTCATTCCAAACAACTTTGGATCATGATTTCCACAGATAGGACAAACAAATAAAAAAGCGCTCATATCTATTAAAGAGCGCTCATATTTATTTTTTTCTTATTTATTTCTCAATTTCTTTAATCATATTGACACGAATAGCGTGTCTTCCACCTTCAAATGATGTTGATAAGAAAATGTCAACTCTTCTTAAGACATCGGACAAATCCATAAATTTTTGTCCAAAGGCAATCATGTTGCAATCATTATGCTGGCGCATTAATTTTGCCACATCATCATTATAACCAACGCCACAGCGAATACCCTTTATCTTATTGGCAGCAATGGAGATGCCTTCTCCAGATGTACAAACAACAACGCCATAATCGCATCGCCCAGAGGCCACCAAATTAGCGGCTGCAAAACCAAAGACTGGATAGTGACAAGAATCATATGAATTCGTTCCAACATCACAAACTTCATAACCTTTAGATTTTAAATATTTAGCAATCTCATTTTTATAGTCGAGACCACCATGATCAGAGCCAACAGCAATTTTAAGCATAATTATTATCTCCTTTTTTTATTATATAAAGAAAACGCGTCTTATTGTGCATATCTTTTGAAAACTTAACAACAACATCATGTAAATATTTAGCAATTAATTCTGTAAGTTTTTCTTCCATGTCCTCACCAATTTCAAAAATCATCATCCCTTGTGGGCTTAATATTTTATCGCAATTTTTAAAAACTTTTTCGTAAAAAAATGTATCCGGATAAGCTAATAAGGCAAGATGGGGTTCGTATTTCCAAACTTGTTCATCAATTTCTTCTTTTTTTTCAATATATGGAGGATTACAAATAATGATATCGATTTGAATATTCTGCTTAATTAATGGTTCAAGCATATCACCTTGAAGGAAAGTAACCTGCTTTGAATAGTCATTCTTCTTTGCTACTATTAAACACTCCTTATCAATATCAGTGGCGTAGATATGAGCAAGTGGAAAATATTTTTTTAAAGCGACTGCGATGCATCCAGACCCAGTGCAAATATCCGCAACAGAGATAATTGACTTGCCAAACGCTTTTTCAATAAGGGCTTTAGCATTAACCACCAACTCTTCTGTTTCTTGACGAGGAATTAAAACATGAGGATTAACTTCATAATAACGATCAATAAAATTGCAATAACCTAAGACATATTGAAATGGCTCACCACCACAAACACGTTTGATATTTTCAAGTAATCTATCATAATTTAAGCATTGAAAATCAAAAGATTTATATAAAGTAATATCATCATTAAATTTATTCACATCGCACAGTAAACTTTTGATGACGAATCTAGTAAGATATTTATTTCCAGATTTTAATAAATTAAAATATATTTGACGATTTGTGGGCATATTATTCGCCTGCTATTTTGCTTGATTGATCATAATGAATAAGGGCATCAATAATCTCATCAAGATTGCCTTCCATAACCCGATCCAATTTCTGAATAGTGAAACCAATTCGATGATCAGTAACACGATTTTGAGGATAATTATATGTCCTAATTTTTTCCGATCTCTCTCCTGTTCCAATTTTTAATTTTCGTTCACTACCGATTTTTTCTTGTTGTTCTGAAAGAGCCGCTGTGTACATTTTCGTTCTTAACATTTGCATCGCAATTTCACGATTTTGAATCTGAGATTTTTCGGTCTGGCAAGTAGCAACAATTCCAGTAGGAATATGCGTAATACGAACTGCGGATTCAGTTTTATTAACATTCTGTCCACCAGCCCCTTGGCTATGATAGGTGTCAACTTGTAAATCGCTTGGATTAATTTGTACATCAATTTCTTCAGCTTCTGGCATTACTAAAACAGTCGCTGTTGAAGTGTGAATTCTCCCACCGGCTTCTGTCTTTGGAACTCTTTGAACGCGATGCGCCCCACTTTCAAATTTCAATTTTGAATAAACATTATCACCACTTATTTTAAAAGATACTTGAGCAAAACCACCAGCCTCAGATGGATTTTCATCAAGCATTTTAATTTTCCACCCTTGTGTCTCAGCATATCGTGTGTACATGCGAAAAAGGTCTCCAGCAAAAATATTTGCTTCATCTCCGCCAACCGCGCCGCGTATTTCAACAATAATATTTTTCCCATCATTCGGATCTTTTGGAAGCAACAACTCTTTGAGTTTCTCTTCAACAACAATCTGCTCAGATTCAAGGCGCTTTATTTCTTCTTTTCCCATTTCAGATATATCAGCATCATTATCGTGACTCATTTCATGAGCCCCAATTAAATCTTCTTCATTCTTCTTGAACTTTTGAAAACATTCCACTTGTTCATCTAGAGAAGCTCTTTCTTTAGAAATAAGCCGAAAATGAGCGATATCATTCATGATATTTTCACTCATGAGTTCTTCGTCAATTTCTTTCAATCGTCTTTCAGCAATTTCTAAACGCTGATACATGCTTTTTTCCATAAAAACCTCTCTTTAGGCGATATGTATTTTATCATAGGAGAACCTAAAGAAAAAGGTTCAATTGCTTTTATTTAATATGAATATTAAGGCTTTTATGCAACCACATATTTGTGTATAATCTTAATTGGTGAACAATTATGGCTTACAAGGCGCTTTATCGAAAATATCGACCATTAACATTTGATGAAATTGCTGGGCAGCAACATATCGTCAAAACAATCAAAAACGCATTAGCAACAGGCAAAATCGCTCATGCTTATCTTTTTGCTGGCCCACGCGGAACTGGAAAAACGACAATGGCAAAGTTACTTGCCAAAGCCTTAAATTGCGATGAAGGAATTGGCCATCAATGCAATGAATGCAAAAACTGTATCGCCATCAACGAAGGAACTCATCCTGATGTTCTTGAAATTGACGCCGCCAGCAATAACGGAGTCGATGAAATCAGAGACTTAATTGACAAAGTCAAATACAGCACTATTCTCGGTCGCTACAAAGTTTATATTATCGATGAGGTCCATATGATGACCGCTGGTGCTTTTAATGCTTTATTAAAGACACTTGAAGAGCCACCAGAACATGTCATTTTTATTTTAGCCACTACTGAGCCACATAAAATTTTGCCAACTATTTTATCTCGTTGCCAAAGATATGATTTTTCGAAGGTTAGTGAAAATGATATCAATAGTCGAATCAAAGATATCTTGGAGCAAGAGAAAATTCCATACAATGAAAAAGCTGTCAAATTAATCGTGTCTTTAGCCGATGGTGGTATGCGTGATGCATTATCAATTTTAGATCAAGTTTTAGCGTATTCCGGCAATCGCTTAAACGAGGATGATGTCCTTGATATTTTCGCTCTTGAATCTACGCAAGAAAAAATTGAACTGTTAACTTCGATTGCTCAAAACGATATTACCGATGTCCTTGATCGATTAAAGGAATATATTGCTCGTGGAACAGATATAAAACGTTTAACGGATGACTTGCTTCTAATTTTAAAAGATCTTTTGATTTTCGAAACCACTAATCGATTTGATTATTTAGAAATTCTCAAAAAAGAAGATGTCCAATTTCTTTCTCATCAATTTAATCAAAAGCAGACAATGGAGATGATTGAAATCTTGATGGATACTCTTCGAGAATATAAAAATGTTACTTCGATTGCTCCATTATTTGAGGTCATGCTTTTAAAATTGGCTAGTCTAAAATTTGAAAAAAAGGAAAATGTTTCAACTTCCATTAGGGAAAATGCAATTGCCAAAAATGATGAAACAAACATTGAAAATACCGCAAAAAGCCAGTTAAATAGCCAAGAAACTAAAAATAATGTACCTCATCAGATGTCAATTCTTTCTGAGGAGTTATCACAAATTGATGAACCCCAAAAGCCCGTTATTTTTGGCGAAGGGGTCTTGTTATTAGAAAACACAAAAGTTGAAGATAAATTTTTTGTTGATGATGATTTAATGATTAAAATCATGGTTACCAGTAAAAAGGATATAAAAAATGATTTGATTAAAAATTGGAAAAATATCAATCGATTGACAACTCATCCATCTCTTGGCAGAGCCGCTATGCTCCTCGTCGATGGCCACCCACTTGTTGCTGGAAATAAGATTCTCGTTGTCGAATATCCACTTGACAAGGCTGTTGCAAAAGTTAATTCTCAAGAAAATCAACAAGAAATTCAAGATGTCATTTCCAATATTTTTAATCGAAAAATGTTTGTTTACGCTGTCTCGAGGAAAGATTCAATTCGATTACAAAAGATGTATATGGATATGATTCAAGTCAACAAGTTACCAAAAATTAATGAATCAACTTTAAAGTTTATAGGAGAATAGATACTTATGAATATGCAACAAATGATGATGCAAGCTCAAAAAATGCAGCGGGATTTGAACAAAGCGATGAGCGAGTTAGAACAAAAAGAATTCACGCTTACAAAAGGTGGCGCGGTCACAGTTACTATGCTTGGCTCCCATGAGATGAAATCAATTTCAATTGATGAAAGTGCATTAGATCCAGAAAATAAAGAAATGATTGAAGATCTCATTGTATTAACAACCAATGAAATTATGAGCATGATTGAAAAAGAACGCGGTGATATCAATGAACGCATCACTGGTCGTCGTAATGGATTAGGAATGTAATGGAAAAATTAAAAGCTCTGGAAAGACTAGAAGAATCATTATCTAAGCTCCCCAGCGTTGGCAAGAAGTCAGCGGAGAGAATGGCTTTTGCAATGCTTGAAATGGATGAAGACGATTTGAATGAATTTTCTGAAGCCATCAAAGAACTCAAATCTTCTATTCACATCTGTCCAATTTGTGGAAATCTCACTGAGGGAACAATTTGTGACATATGTCGCGATGAAGCGCGAGACAAAACTTCATTAATGGTCGTTTCATCGCCTAAAGATTTGTTAGCTTTTGAAAAAGCGGAAAGTTTTCATGGTCTTTATCATGTTTTAGGTGGAACCATCTCAGTTTCAAGAGGAAAAGGAATTGAGGATTTAAAAATTCCTCAATTGATAAAAAGAATTCAAGAAGGAATTATTAAGGAAGTTATCATCGCCACAAATCCAACTGTCGATGGTGAAACAACTGCCTTATATCTTGCTAAAATAATTGAACCAATGGGTGTTAACGTTACCCGTTTAGCCTATGGCTTGCCCATGGGCGGTAATCTTGATTATGCCGATGCCTTGACTTTATCGAAAGCCTTTGAAGGACGCCGAAAAATTTAGGAAGGACTTTGCTATGTTTATCACACTTGAAGGACCAGAAGGATCAGGAAAAACCACTGCTGTTGAAACAGCGGTAAAAAAATTACAAGATATGGGATATCAAATTGTTCGCACACGCGAACCAGGTGGCACCCCTATCAGTGAGCAAATCAGAAATGTTATTCTCGATAAAGCTAATACCGCCATGGACAGCAAAACCGAGGCTCTTTTATATGCCGCCAGTCGAAGACAACATCTTGTTGAAAAGGTTTGGCCAGCATTAAAAGAAGGAAAAATTGTTATTTGTGATCGTTATCTTGATTCCTCCCTCGCCTATCAAGGCGGAGCAAGAAATTTGGGAATTGATGAGGTATTAAATATTAATTTGTTTGCGACAGAAAATACTTGGCCAGATTTAACACTTTTATTTGATATCGATCCCAATATTGGCTTAGCACGTATCAACAGTAATGATAAACGCGAAATCAATCGTTTAGACCTCGAAAAAATAGAGTTCCATAATAAGGTCCGATCTACTTTTCTTGAATTGGCAAAACGCTACCCTACTCGTTATGTCATTATTGATGCAAGCAAATCCAAGGAAGAAGTGGCACAGGCAACGTTGAACGCTATTTTATCGCGATTATGCAAATAGAAGAATATTTAAAAAAATATCAGCCCATCATCTACCAGACTTTTGTTAATTCTTTACAGAGTCAACATCTTTCTCATGCTTATCTTATCGCTGGTCAACCTGGAACCCCTTTGCTTGAAACAGCCAAATATTTAGCGAAATCCATTATCTGTGATAATCCTTCTCCATTAGCGTGCAATAATTGTATTTCTTGCTTAAGAGTGGATGATGGTAATTATCCTGATTTTATTATCTATGATGGCTCAAAGCATACCATCAAAAAGGAAGAGGTTGAAGCCATTGAAGCACAGTTTGATAAAACAGCTTTTGAGAGTAAGGGAGTAATGATTTATATTTTGCATCTCGTTGAAAATATGACTCCGGTTGCTGTTAATTCTATTCTCAAGTTTCTCGAAGAGCCCGGAAATAAAATATATGCTTTTTTGACCACAAATAATGAAAGTAATGTTTTGCCAACCATCACTTCTCGCTGTCAAATTATGCACTTGAAACTCATTGATCGAAAACAAGTCATCAAAGAGGCAACAGCTAAAGAAGTCTCAGAAGAAGATGCTGAGTTATTGTCCTACTTTTATAATGATGCTGATTTTATTATTGATGCTTTAAAAAATAAGGATGTCGCAAAAGAATTTGAAGAAGCAAAAAATGGTTTTGTTCAACTCATTGACGCTTTAGGAAACAAAAATAACAGTGAATCCATCTACACTTGTGAAACAAATATTACTCCTATTATCAAAACAAAAGAGTCAGCGAGGTTTTTTCTTGATATACTAATACAAGCTTTTGAAGATTTGGTTAGTATCAAGCATGGGAAAGAACCAATCCTTAAAAGTTATAACAGCAAATTAACTATTCTCGCTAAGAATTTGTCAAATGTTGAGAATAGTTTGTTAGAAATATTAAGATGCCGAAATCTTATTAATACTAATGTCAACATCTCACTTCTGCTTGATCATTTAATGTTAGACATTACAAAGGAGTAAAAATATGTACCAAAAAAATCAAACCCCAGAACGAATAGATAATTCCATCTACGATCACTACGTCGGAATTAAGTTTATTTCTACTCCACGCATTTATTATTTCGGAATTGAAAATCTTTCTTTAAATATCAATGATCAAGTTGTTGTTGAGACAATTAAAGGCCTTGAATTAGGCACTGTTGCTATCGAACCAATCGATATCTCAAAATATCAATCTAGCATTGGTTTAAAGCCAGTGATAAGGATAGCAACTGATGTTGATATACGCTTATATGAAATTAATCAAAAAGATGCGGTTCATGCGTTAGAAATATGCCGAAGTGAAGCAGAAAAGCTCCATCTTCCAATGAATTTAATTTCTTGTGAATTCACTTTAGATAAATCTAAAGTATTGTTTTCTTATTTAGCTGACGAACGCGTTGATTTTAGAGAATTGCTTAAAACCTTAGCTTCTCGTCTTCATACTCGAATTGAATTGAGACAGATTGGCTCTCGTGACAAAGCCAAAATGATTGGCGGCATTGGTGTCTGTGGCCTTCCTTTGTGTTGCGCTACTTTCTTAAATGAGTTCGATGGAATTTCAATTAGTCGGGCTAAAAATCAAATGCTTTCTATTAACATTCCAAAGTTAAGTGGACATTGTGGAAAATTACTTTGCTGTCTTAAATATGAAGATGATGCCTATACAGAGGCCAAAAAAATGTATCCTGATCTTGGCAGCAAACTTTTCATTGATAAAGTTGAGTACACAATTACCAACATTAATGTTATTTCTCGAATCATCAAAATTGAAAATTCTGAAGATGTGAAATTTATTCCTTTTGATGATTTAAAAAAGCAAGCTTATTTTGTTAAAAAAAGATCATCGTCAAATGAAAAGAAATAAAAGTTTTAATAATTGTGGTTTTATCTTATATCTAGTTGCTACTCCTATTGGCAATCTTTCTGAAATATCGAAACGAGCAATTGATATATTAAGCAATGCCGATATAATTGCAGCAGAAGATACGAGGAACACTCATTCACTATTAGAAAAAATTGGAATTAAAA
>JBAYZW010000008.1:0-15907 GCA_041672305.1 Bacilli bacterium | reverse complement strand
TCCTTATAATAATGACGGCTTATATGATTGTAGTTTGGTCTATCAAACCTTTTCGTTTTAATCGCAAACTTAAAACAAAGAAGACGAATATCGCGTTTCAAAACAAACAAGCGGATGCTTCAATTTTTTCCAACGCTATGGTGATGTCAAAAGATGATGAACCTACAAAGGCAAATGCAGCTAATAAGCCTAGCTCGATTAACAAAAAAGGTTTACCTTTAGCAATTACTGGGTTAGCTTTCTCAATCGTCACGATGTTTCTTTTTCTCATTCCAATTATCGATGTTTACTCTTATGTTTCAGGCGTTGGAACACTTTCGTTTAGCGCTAATTTTTATCAAGTGGCCTTTTCGAGCAATTATCAATCAGGAAATATTCTTTTCACTCTCGATTTTGTTGTGATCCTATCTGTTTTAACGATTAGTATTCTCTATCTTTTCTTTGATAAACGCGGCTTGTGGATTTCCTTAAAAGTATTAACGACATGTTTTACTTTTCTCTATTGCTTAATGTGGCTCCTTCTCATCGATAACGCCGATTTAGCGTTCTTTGTTTTCGCGCTTTTGTATCTTGCCTATATGATTATCATGTGGTCCATCAAACCCTTCCATTATCATCGAAAAATAAAGTAATCGTTCCTATCAAGAGCGTTATTCACCTCGTTTTTTCCTCTCTTTGCTATACTAATTTCGAAAGAAGGAAATTATTATGATTTATGATTTCGTAATGAAAGATTATAAGGGGACCGATATTCCACTTAAAGAATATCAAGGTAAAGTCCTCCTTATTGTTAATACCGCCACTAAATGTGGCTTCACTCCTCAGTACGAGGATTTAATGGCTCTTTATGCTAAATATCACAATCAAGGTTTTGAAATTTTAGACTTCCCTTGCAATCAATTTTTGCATCAAGCACCAGGAACCTCTGAAGATATTCATCAAGCTTGTATTCTCTCATGGAGAATCAAGTTTCCGCAATTTGCTAAGATTAATGTGAATGGTAAAAATGAACATCCGCTCTACAAATATCTGAAAGAGAATTCTCCTATTGAAACAGGCAAGAAAATCGCGTGGAACTTCACGAAGTTTCTCGTCGATCGCGATGGCAACATCGTCAATCGCTTCGCTCCTAATGTTAAACCATTAGAGTTCGAAAGCGAAATTGCTCAACTATTATAAATAAAAAAAGACTAGGCCGTGGGGGAGACCTAGTCTTTTACGAAAGGGAGATATATTATTCAACAATCACGAAGTCGACTGATTCGACTTGAGTCTCAGGATCAATGGTAATGACTTTCTCAAAGTAGATATGAGCATCAACTTCACCATTGGAGTAACGGACGTCGAGATATTCGGTCTCGCCATCAATAATTTGGGTGATGCGATAGAATTGATCATCCATCGTTAAGCGAATCTCAGCATTATCTTCCACGCTTTGTTCCACTCTTAAGAAATAAGAGGTGACAATTTCCGTTCCATCAAAGACGGTGTAACGAATACGTGATTCAGTGGCATCATCTTCAATGATGTAATCTTGCATAGCGGTGATGTAGAAACCTGATTCACCATAGAGTTTGAAATTAACTTTTGTTTCGGTGGCATCGTCTTTCACCATATCTTTAATGGTAGAAGTGAAATTGAAGGTATCTTCTCCGGATAAGAGAACGCCAGCTAAATAGGTTTTGGCAATGATTGTTCCATTATTGTTGGCGCCATTTTCATTATCACCTAACTGATGACGATAGCCATTTTGGTTTTCATATTGATTCTGATAGAGATAGGATCCTTGACCTTGACCTTGGTTTTGTTCTTTGGTCTGATTTTGATACTGAAATTGATTCTGATTTTGATTTTGTTCGCCATCGCAGAGATCTTGATCTTCTTGGGCCACATAATTATAGAAAAGAGTGTAGGAAGAAGCATTATTGAAGATATCTGTATAGGTGACTTCTAAACCATAAGCATAAGCTTCATCGAGGGAATCAATCACTGTTGAGGTCACACCAGTATTATTAGCTAAGATGGTGTCGACTTGACCGAGGACAGCTTTGATATCAGCGATATCATCTTCGGTAAGAGCAGAAGTATCACTTGATAAGAGAGCTTTTCTTAAGATGCTCACTCCTGTGTCATTATTAACAAGTGACAAGGTGGAAAGCGATTGGAGGGCGATTTCATCGTTAGCCTCTTGACTTAATGGATCAGCAGTTGTTGAAGCACAAGCACCGAGACTAATTCCTCCTAAGGCTAGTAGGGCGGCGGCAATGAGTTTGGTTTTCATATTTTTTTCTCCTCGCTTTTGGGCGTTTCTACTAGTAAATACAAAGATATGGAGATTTTATTGGATTTGTTTTGTAATTGTGTATTGGGTCTGTCTTTCCGTATAGGTAACATTTGATCCAGAGATGGTATAGGTAATTGTTCCAGAATAGCCGCTTTGTCCAATTTGATATTTCATTAAATAGGTATTACGGGTACTCGCGTATATCTCATATTGATAGGCGTTGCCGTTTTCGCTTGTTTCGACATCGAGCTTATAGTTGCCTTTTCTCATCTTGATCTCAACATCCACTGATTTAGTTTCAACATCATTTTCCATGTAGGCAAATTGATAGGAATAGCGGTTGGGAGTGGTGGCATAAGCAATTTTTAGGGCTGAATCTGCTCCATATTGGATTTGCATAGCAACTTCGTGGCGGTGAGTGTAAGCATTTTCCTGCATATTAAAACCAATTTCGTAAGTAGTGGATTCATCAATATGAAGCTCACCCTGATAGGCATTTCCACTTCCTCCTGTCTCCGATGAACCAAAATTATAGTTGTAGTAGAAATAATAAGAGTTCTCAATGGTCATTTTGTGCGCATAACTACCATGTTGACCAGTGTATGTTCCTTCATTGACAGAGTAGTGAACATCCGCTCCTTTATTCAATAAAGCTTGATAAGCATTGAAGTTTTGATGATAATTTTCGACCACGGAAGTAAACTCGCTCTCATCAAGTAAACCTGAATCTTCATTGGAGTTTCCACCAATATAAGCTTTTAATAAGGAAGCTGATAAATCATCGTCTGACAAAAGAGAGACGCCAGTAAATAATTCAAAGGCAGCTTGATCGCTTTGACTCTCAATGACGACGGTTGAATAAGGGAGATTATTTTGCACGATAAAATAAATGCCCACCGCGGAGCCCGCTAAGACTAAAGCGGAAGTTAAAGAAAGACCGCCCCATCTAAAGGCATGACGATTTTTGATTTTTGGTGTGGCCATGACGGAAGAATTATTCTTATCTTTTTCATAGGCTTTTAAAATCATCTCAGAGGTTGTGTTAATTTTCACATCTTTGAATGCTCGTTTGATTTGTTTTTCGTTAATTTTTTCCATAGATATTACCTAATCCTTTCTGCAATTTTTTAATCGCATTGTTGTAGGCCCAAGTGATGGTACCAAGAGGTTTACCTAGAAGGCGAGCGATATCTTTGTGACTGTACTCTTCGATAACTTTTAGATAGACGATGCGAAATTCATTAGGCTTTAATAAATCTTTAATTCTTGTGACTAGTTCATTTTCCGCAATTTCGTAGTGATCCTGGCTATTGATAGTCTCTTCCTCTATCTCGCTAAATTGTCGGTGGCGATTAGCGACGCGAAGATAATTAAGAGAGAGGTTTTTTGAAATGGTGATTAAGTAGCCGAGAACCGGTTCGTTTTCTTTAATTGAAGAAAGAGACTTCAGAAATTGAACATAAGTATCTTGTAATAGATCTTCAGCACTTTCATGATGATTCACATAACTAAAGATATTAAAGAAGATGACCCTTTTGGTGGTTTCATAGAGTTCGTCGAAAGAAGACATATCACCATTTTTGATTTGCCTTGTCAATTCAATTAATCTTTCTGGAACCATGGTCATAAGTAAATACCCGAAAAATCCTCCTTTTATTGGATTTTATTATCTTTATTGTAATATAGCGTGTGAGAAAACACCTATCATATACATCAATTAGTCGTAATAAATTAAAATAAGTTGGTCTTTTCACTTGGTTTTATTATAATAATCACAGCGCATTTTATGCCCGCGTGGTGAAATTGGTAGACGCAATGGACTCAAAATCCATCGGTTAAGAGCCATGCCGGTTCGACTCCGGCCGCGGGCACCAATTTAGAAATTAGTTCTTGATACAAATTCAAGAATTTTTTTATTTTATATGCTCACTTTTTGCTCACTTTTTGCTCACTTGTGGTATAATAAAAACATAAAAAGGAATTAATGCATGGACAAAGAACTTTTAACTGACATTTTATCAAGTAAATACGAAAACGAATTGATTGAATTTAAAGAGAATTGGTTTAATAAAGACGAACTTGGAGAATATGTTTCTGCTCTCTCAAATTCCGCTGCAGAATTTGGAGCTGAATATAGTTATATTATTTGGGGAATTAATAATGATAATCACGCAATTGTTGGAACAAGTTTTGATCCTGACATGGAAATCAAAAATGAGCCACTAAAGCATTATTTAGCTAGATGCATTAGCCCTAGTATTAATTTCAAATTTGAAAGCTTTAGCTTTAAAGAAGGAAAAGTTGTTGTATTAACCATTCCGGCTGCTAGAAGGGTTATTACGGAATTCAATAAAGAAAGATTTATTCGTATAGGATCAAGCAAAGAATTGCTTAGAAAGTATCCTGATAGAGAAGCTGATTTGTGGATTACATTAAGGAAAGGAATGCCAACAATCATTAATACTGAATCTTTAGTTCAAAATCTGACATTTTCAGAATTAATGGTATATTACATTTCAAAAGGATTGCCGTTGAATAAAGATACATTAGCGGATAATCTAGGTTTTTATGTTCCTAATACACATAAGTTTAATAAACTAGCCTACATATTATCTAATGAGAATGATATAACTTGTAGGGTCAGCATTTTTTCTGGAAAAAAGAAATCTGATAATCAATACTCTTTGAATGATTTTGGGAGAAAATCCATTCTTTTAACGATAGATCAAATATTAAATTATTTGGAATCATTTAATATTGTTAGAGTTGATGAATCAAATCGAATTGTAGAAAGAAAAGAGACTTCTTTGTTTGATTCAAAAAGCCTTCGTGAAGCTGTTTTGAATGCATTTATCCATAATGATTGGGTTGATTTAAATTCCCCAATGATATCCGTATTTACGGATAGAATAGAAATATTGTCTTATGGTTCTTTGCCAAATAAACAAACTTTATCAGGCTTTTTTGCCGGCAAGAGTAAACCGAGATGCAATGAACTATCGGAAATTTTCTTGCAGTTGCGAATCAGTGAAAGATCAGGGAGGGGTGTTAGTAGAATTGTAGATACTTACGGGAAAGAAGCGTTTGATATTTCGGATGATTTTATCAGGGTGACAATTCCTTTTTCTGAAGAAAGATATTTCGGATTAAATTTAAGTGAGCAAAAAGATGAGCAAAAAGATGAGCAAAAATTTCTATCGTCAAAAGAAAGAACTAAAGCAATGATTTTGTCTGAAATGAGACATAATTCAAACGTTACGACAATGCAATTAATCAAAGCTATAGGCTTAAAGAAAACTTCTATTCAAAAGTATATAAAAGAACTAACTGAAGAGGGCAAAATTGAAAGAATCGGCCCTAAAAATGGTGGTTGCTGGAAAGTAACCGATAAACAGTGATTTATAAGCGAGATTAATATGTGCATGATTAGATTAAGGGACATGAAAAAAACTGACATAAATGATTATGTGAAATGGTTCACGAGTGACACTGATTGGTGTGATAATTGTGATACACCGTGGGAAAAAATAGAGTCTACTGAATCGGATGAATTTAATAGCTGGACAGATTTTTATCAACATATAAATGGATTAGATGATACTGAGTTTAGAAGTAAATTTGAGATAGATTGTGATGGCAAGCATATTGGATGGGTTTCTTGCTATTATGATCTTGAATATATGAAAAATCCTAATCATATTCTTGCTATTGGCATCGAGATTCCTGTTAAGGAAGCACGAGGGCATGGCTATGGCACAAAAGCCTTGAATCTTTATATTGATTATTTAAAAGAACGTGGCAATAACATTTTATTTATTTAAACCTGGTCAGGAAATTACCCAATGGTCAAAATTATTGGAAAATTAGGTTTTAAAGAATATTACAGAAAGAAAAAATATAGAAAAGTCAAAAATAAATATTATGATGCTATTACATATTCGCTTGAAATGTAAAATTTCGATTTAACGCTTTGCATAGGTGCTGAATTGAAGGGGGTATTCGTAAAACGGATAAGGGGTAGGGGGTGCACTCGTGAAATGGTTTATATGCTAGGGGGTGCAAATTGTATCAAATTTGTCATACAGTTCCAAAATTGTGAAATATTCTTTATTGGATAATTCTTTGAAGTGAAACTACTTCTTCAAATGAATTAATAGCAATATAAGGTGTCGAATGGATTGATGGCTAAAATTATTTAGACTCAGTCCCTTTTTAAATTAATATAGCGTTATTGGCATCGCTAAAAATCTCAAAAATGAATTTTTTTGATGAAAAGATTAAAATATGCTTGTCTTTAATGTGCACATCATAGTTTACAATGAAATTACATTTATCCAAGCGCGAGAAATACCCACGATATTGAGCAATTACTTGTGCTGAATAATTGCGCTTCTATGATTTGTGAATTTGAACATGAACATAGATGAGACATAAATATGTCTATTGGAGATTATGTATGAAATTACTTAACAAAATTACCTTAATCGTCTCATCCGCAACATTGATGATGGGCATTGGCTTTTTCGCCAATCATTCTATTAATGAAGCTAAAGCCAGTGAAAATGTAAGTTGGATGCACATTGTTAGCCCATCTGAAATTAAAGATGGAGAGAGATACGCCATCACATATGGGGGCTATCTTTTAGTTCCTTCCGCTTATCCAGGTACTAGTCCTGTGAAGACTGATTTTAATCCTGAAGTCACTATTCCTAGTATGGGATGGATATTTAAAAATGTTGATCAAAACGAATGGCGAATTACCGATAGCGCGAATTGGCTTAAAAATGAATATGATGGTCCTGGTGGCTTACGAACTCAAACCACTGAACCTAATACCTATTGGACAGCAGAGGCAGTAGAAGGGCAAACGGCAAGAATTAGTTTAACAAGTAGTTATGAAGGACATCGTCAGGTTGGATACTACGATTATACTGGCGATTGGCGTTCACTTCCTGCGAATTGGGAAGGAACCCAACTTGAACTTTATATGTTTACTTCACCTCTTGAATCGCTTTCCATGGAAACGCCAGAGCCCCAATTAATTTTTTGTTTAGGGGAGGAATTTAATCATGTCTGTCTAGTGATTAATGCTAATTATGAAGACGGATCATCAGCTGCTCTTTTTTCTGGCTTTGAGGTAACTGATGCTGACACCATGGTTCTCGGTAAACAATCTGTTACAGTTACATACAAAGAAAAAACGTTATACTATGATATTCAAGTAACCCTTAATGGAACGATTGCAACGGATTCAGAACAAGCCACAGCTTTTGCTAATTATGTCATGACAGGCATTGGCAATAATGCAGCGGGTAACTGCACAGAGGTCTATAATGAACTCACTGATGAATATAATTATCTTTCCAACCAAGCAAAAAATGAGTTTAATCAAAGCGCTGATCAACTCTTTGTTGATGCTCGAGCACGTTATCAATATCTAGCCACTTGGATCGGATCCAGTTCCAACAGTGAACAATTACCTGCTATTTATTCAACAGATAAGGCTACCTTTACTATTTTCGTTGTAGCGGTTCTTAGCTTCACTCTTTTAGGCGGTTATTTCTTTATTCGCAAAAAAAGTAAAAAACAATAATTTGCATTATTAATCATTGCAATTATCGATGCACTAAAAAATAAACTCAGATTATGTCTGAGTTTTTTTGAAATCATTTTAATTTTAAATGGTGTTTTTTGCTGATAAAAATTATTTTATATTCTCAATTGGCAGGATAACCTCAGTTAACATATTGCCTTCATCGCTTACTGCAAAGCATGAGCGAAAATAATTTTCCATCGCATTTCCTTTAAGATTGATGTGATGTTTTTGAGCATAAGAGCATAATGCCTTATAGGCATTTCCAATGCTCTCATAATTGCCACGATGATAGGTATGAATGCCATTTATGGCTGGAAAAATTTCGCAATCATCAGTTTGTTGCTTAACCATGATATACATTTTAATTTTGATATTTTTGAATTTGGGAATAATACTATCAAATTCAATTAAGGTCATGAAATAACCATCCAAAACATATCCTTTTTTGAGGCTTTCAAGGAGAAAAGAAGAGAGCTGCTCCTCAATGTCCTCAATGCCTTTTGCTATGGCTTCTCTTTTTAAACAAAATGTCGGTCTCGTATTGATGTAGTTAATCGAATATGTATCATTATCAAGAAAACGGAGTTCATTAATTTTGATTTGTTTATCAATGGTGGCGCGCTTCTTTTTTAAATCATTGATATAGGCATGAATGTCAAATTTACTTTCAAAAAAGCTTTTTATTTGTCGCATGCTAAGACCCGAACGCCTCATATCAATAATATGAGTAATCTCGCCAATATTATTGATGTTGTAGTAACGATAACCAGTCATTTCATCAACTTTAGCGGGCTTGATAAAACCATATTGTTCGTAATAGCGAAGAGTGGTGGTGCTCACTCCTAAAAATTTGGCGACTTCCGCTATTTTGAATAGATCATTTTTAGCCATACTTTATAAAATACTTTCTTTAATGTACACATTAGAGTTTAAAATCAGTATATATAGATATAATTGTTTTATCAAATTGTTATATGGCTCATGTAGATGTTTTTATGTCAATTTATATTTGATAAAAAAGAACTGATAATCTATTTAGAAGGAGTCTCAATCAGATTCTTATAAACAGTATATTCTTTATATCCTTTTGGGTAATCGTCAATAACCATTACAACCTTGTAGCCTCTCTTTTTATAGAAACCGAGAGCTTGAAATTCAAAGGTTGTCAAATATAAATTATAAACCCCTTTTTTATATGATTCGTCTTCAATTAGATTCATTAGTTTTGTGGCGATATTTCTACCGCGGTAGGTCGCCTTTACGAACAAAATATTGATGAATAAATAATCGTATTGATAATTGCCGTAAATGCCTCCCACAAATTTACCATTATCTAAAACAACAAATTGTGTATCGACGACTTCGGAAGAGAAATTAAGGGATTTTCGTAAGATATGATTTTCTTTTTTTAATATGTCATTATATGGTTCAAGTGGCTCATGAGAGACTTTTATATCGTAGTCCTTTTTGGTATGGAAATTAATTAAATCGGCATTGATGAGAAAAACATTTTCTCCTCCACTTGGCATATCCTCTAATTTACCTTTTTCCACAAAACCTAATTTTTTGAAATCCTCAATACGACTAGGAATAACGGAATGAAATTGCATTCCTACAATCTTATCACCGTAAAATTCATAAATATTATTGAGCAGTTCTTTTAGGACATCGAGACCTTCATAATATATTTTTTTGATAAGGCACCAATCAGAAGCTAATTTGACATAGCATGCTCCTTGCAGTTTATTATCCGCAAAAACATAAAAATTATGTTTATCCTTCTCTCGATAACCAGCTTGCGACGCATTATATTTTTTTAGCCCCTGCTTGATATCCTCATTATATTTAAATTCTTCATCTTTAATGTATTCAATCTTTGTCAAAACATTACCACCTTTCTTTTTTATAAATGAATTGTATTCATATTGCTCAAAATTATAGCATAATTATACCAATCCCGCAAATTGAGAGCTTATAACAATAGACTCTTCTATATGAAAGAAATGACAGATGAGTTATGATTTAAAAAACATGATAAAGAGGATTATTTATGATAAATAACATTTTAAACAAGGGCTCTGGTGGCAACGCCATTATTAAGCAGTGGCTCTTAGATATTGTC
The DNA here is from genome assembly GCA_041672305.1 of Bacilli bacterium. Classification (GTDB taxonomy): domain Bacteria; phylum Bacillota_I; class Bacilli_A; order RFN20; family CAG-826; genus JAAYDH01. The sequence continues at coordinate 5,905 of JBAYZW010000008.1, read as the reverse complement.
GAAAAGAAAAGTTTGACACGCAGCTCTCTAATTTTAGAGTGTCTTAAAAATTTTAAATTAACCAAAGAAGAATTAAAGAACAAATCCAGTGATAGTGTTTTGACAAAAGTCAAAAGTCGAACTGGTTCTGTCCTTTCGGAACTTATTAATAGTGAAGATCTTATCTTAGAAGACAAAAAGATCAAACTGAATAAAAAATCTGTCCAAGAAATTATTAAAAAAGATGAGATTGAGCAAGAAATTATCGTTTTGATGTCTGATCGAAAAAGTTATACCAGAAAACAAATTTACGATATGATTGCTGAAAAAATTCATCCTAATAATCAGAATAATATTCGCAGTCTTTCTGGCTTTGCTTTAAATCATCTTATCAAGGCCGAAAAAGTTATCAAAAAGGACAATTCGTATTTTCTATCTAAGGATGATGATTTTCCTAATACTAAAATAGGCAAATGTCTTAAAGACGCTGCTAAAAGTTCTGATATAGCGCCATTTTTTATTCGTGCTTTCAATATTATGGGTGGTGAATTTTTTGAAGAGTACACTGTGACATTAATGGAGAAATATCTCTCTAATACTGATAATGGAAAAGTTGATCAGAGCAAGGTGACGGGCGGACCAAACGATGACGGAATTGACGGAGTTATTATTTATAATGACGGGTTAGGATTTAAGGAGATGGTTTTTGTACAAGCGAAAATTAGAAGCAATAACCACGTTACCTTAAAGGAAGTGCGTGAATTTTTTGGCGCTTTATGTGGCAATAAAGGGACAAGAGGTATTTTTATTACAAATGGCTCATTTCACCATGAAGCTCAAAAATTTATTGATAAACAGAGCAATTTAGTTGGCATTGATGGAAAAAAACTTTTTCAACTAGCGAAGAAACTTCAATATGGGATTATAACAAAAGATAATAAAGACAATCTTAATCGCGATTTATTTATCAGTTAGATTTAAAGTTTTGAATTTTATTTATACAAAATATAATAATATCATTGTAGGTTTATATTATGAGTGAGAAAACATCATTGCGAAATAACAAAAAGACTAAATTTATTTTACGGATTATTGGCTTTATTACTTTAATTTTAGGATTGGTTCTTATGATTGCAGGTTTTATCGATTTTTTTAATTCTATGTCGCTTGGATCTCAGCCTTCTTTATTTTGGCTCTTCTTTATTTCAGCTCCTTTGTTATTTGCTGGTGCTGTATGCTTATCATTTAGCTATATGAAAGCGGTTAATTCTTATGTCGTAAGTGAACAAGCCCCCATCATGAAAAATGCAGCGAATTATATGCTAGAGGGAACTAGAGATGAAGTGAGCGAAACCGCTGGTGCAATCGCGAAGAATATTCATCAGGAAGGCGGGGTTATTTGTCCTCGTTGTCATACCCAAAATGAACCAGGAGCGGCCTTTTGTGATAATTGTGGAGCCCCTCTTACCAAGAGATGTTCGTGTGGCGAAATAAATGATATTGATGCCAAATATTGTCGCCGTTGTGGAAAACTTCTTTAATAAAATTATTAATATTGCGATATAATATAAAATATACCGAAAGGGGAAAACAATTATGTATTGTCCAAAATGCGGAAAAGTTATCGATGATAACGCTAGTGTGTGTCCATCCTGCGGAGCGAGTTTAAAATCATCACCAGTTGAGGCTAGCAAAGCTCCTAAAGAAGCGAGTCAAAAATCAGTTTTTGCTTCTGTTGGTCTTGTTTTTACTATTATTAGCGCGGTTTGCTTAATCATTTCATTTTTATTAGGCTTTATTATTAAAGACAGATCATCTCTAGCTTTTAATATTTTTTCAACCGCTTTTATCATTGCCGCCCTACCTTTTAATATTATTTTATTAGTGAGAAAAATTTCAGCAAAGAGTTCAATTTTGAATCCTTTAATGACATTAGTTTTCATTGCTATTGCTTTCATTTTCTCTTTGATTAGTTTTGGCAGTTTGACTTCATTCCTTGTTTCAACTACCTATTCTCCATCTTTCTATATTTCTGTTGTTTCAATGACAGTGGCCTTAGAAGTTGCCGCTGTTGTCTTTGGTGTTTTTGCCACTAACAATCGCTAATAATATTTCTCATTTTTAAGAAAAATAACAAAACTTTGTATTTGTTATTTTCTTTTTTTATAGGTTTATTTATAATAAAAATCAGTAAGCGGGAGTAGCTATTGTTAGGAACCGTCATCACGATAGAAATATCCGGGACCTAGCCATGATAAATGAGCGAGACGATTACTGCTTAATAAAATAAGGAGTAATAGTTTATGTTCGAAGACAAGAGTAGCAAACAAGTCTTAAAGGAGCTTGAAGTCGACCCTCAAAATGGTTTATCTTCCGAAGAGGCTAGCAAGCGACTGGTTCAATACGGATACAATAAATTAAGTGAAAAGAAGAAAAAATCGGTTTTTGCCGTCTTTTTCTCTCAGTTTAATGATCCGATGATCTACATCCTTTTAGCGGCCGCGATTTTAAGCGTCGCTATTTCACTCTATAGTTTTTTCTCTCCTGATTTTCCTGATAAGCCAACTATTCTAGAGATTATATCTGACCCCATTATCATTTTAGCGGTCGTTATTCTCAATGCGACAATTGGCACTGTTCAAGAGAACAAGGCAGAAAAATCTCTTGAGGCTCTAAAGAAATTATCTTCGCCGACTTGTATCGTGAGAAGAGAAGGAAAAATTCAGGAGATTAAAGCTGAAGAATTAGTGCCTGGTGATATCGTTATTTTAGAAGAAGGGCGAACCATCCCCGCTGATTTACGCTTAATCGAATCAATCAATTTAAAAACTGACGAATCATCCTTAACAGGTGAATCTTTACCTGTCGAAAAGGATGCTGAAATTGTCTTCACTCAAGAAGTTGGTGTAGGAGATCGACTCAATAGTGCTTATATGTCCACTCCTGTCGTCTATGGTCGAGGAGAGGGTGTTGTCGTTTCGACGGGCATGAATACCGAGACCGGCAAGATTGCCAAAATGCTCTCTGAGGATGATAAGGAAGTTACTCCGTTGCAAAAGAAATTAGCGGCTATCTCCAAATTTCTAGGTATTCTCACTATCGTCATTGTCATCTTTATCTTCGGCGTGCAGATGATTGGCCTCTTAATTTCGCAACCAGGCAATTGGCTTGTCGCTATGGTCGATGATTTTATGCTTGCTATTTCCTTAGCGGTCGCTGCCATTCCTGAAGGACTTCCTGCTGTAGTGACGATCGTTCTCGCTCTTGGCGTGCAGAGAATGGCTAAAGCTAATACGATTGTTAGAAAACTTCATTCCGTGGAAACTTTGGGAGCGGTCTCGGTCGTCTGCTCGGATAAAACGGGAACCCTCACGCAAAATAAAATGACGGTTGTGCGCGCTTATATGAACGAAAAAATCTTTTCGCAAAACGATCTCACAAATGAAAAGCTCCACTTTTTATCAGCGGGATTATCTCTTTGCAGCAATGCTTCTATTGATAATGGTGTCTTTGGTGATCCTACCGAAATTGCTCTTGTGGAATTCGCTAACTTCCATGGCCAAAATAAAGCCTTATTGATGGAAAAAGCTCCGCGTGTGGACGAATATCCTTTTGATTCTGTCCGTAAAATGATGTCGACCAAACATCATTATCAAGATGAAGACATCGTCTTGACGAAAGGAGCGATGGACTCCATTTTAAAGGCTACAACTCGCATCTATATCAATGGTCAAGTTCGCTCCATCACTGAGGAGGACAAGAATAATATTTTAAATGCCTCTGATGAAATGGCTCATGATGCCCTTCGAGTCTTATGCTTAGCGTATAAAAAATCTTCTGAACTAACGGAAGAAGATCTTGTTTTTGTTGGTTTGGTTGGAATGATTGATCCTCCCCGCCCAGAAGCTAAAAAAGCCGTCGAAATCTTCAAAGAAGCTGGTATTACAACCATTATGATTACGGGTGATCATAAGACTACAGCTTTGGCTATTGCGAAAGATTTAAATATCGCCTCTGATGAATCGCAAGCTCTTTCAGGAGAAGAAATTGATCAACTATCTTTTGATGAATTGCGTGAACAAGTCAAGACCGTACGTATTTTTGCCCGCGTCTCTCCCGAAAATAAAGTTTCAATTGTAAAAGCCATCAAAGCGAATGGCAATATCGCGGCGATGACGGGTGATGGTGTTAATGATGCTCCCTCCCTAAAGAATGCTGATATTGGTATTGCCATGGGCATCACTGGCACGGATGTGGCTAAGAGTGCCGCCGATATGATTTTAGCGGACGATAATTTTGCGACGATTGAAAAAGCTGTTGAAGAAGGTCGTGGCATTTATAATAACATTAAGAAAACGGTTATCTTCCTTTTAGGAAGTAATATCGCGGAAGTGTTGACAATGTTTGCTATTGTCTTTATCTCTTTACTAGCCAGTATCAATGGCTTCCCTGGCGCTGATTTACCAGTTCCTCTTTTATCGGCCCATATCTTATTTGTCAATCTAGTAACCGACTCTTTGCCCGCCGTGGCTTTGGGAGCGGATGAAAAAGACCCGACAGTTATGAAGGATAAACCCCGCAGTCCTCGTGAATCTTTGTTCGCTGGCGGTGGTGTACCGCTGATGATTGGCTATGGTCTTTTGATTATGATTGGAACGCTTCTTGCTTATTTCCTTGTCCCCGTTATTGAAGGAGCACAATCTTGGGGTGAAATCGTTTTAGCTCTCAATGAAGGAACATCCGCTAACGGTCAAAGTATTCAAACGATGGCTCAGACATCAGCTTTCTGTGTTCTTGGTATTTCTGAATTGGTCCATATGTTAGGTATGACCGACATTCGTAAATCTTTTATTCACAATTTCAAATCAAAAAATTACCTATTATGGATTGCTCTTTTCTTAGGTATTGGTCTTCAGTTGATGGTGGTTATGACTCCTGGTGTTAATGATTTCTTTAAGACGGCAGCTTTAGATTTCGCTCATTGGGGTTTAATTTTTGGCTTAAGTCTCTTGCCACTTGTCGTTCATGAAATTGTCGCTCTCGTTCTTTTCCTCGTCCGAAAACTTAAAAAGAATAAAACTTCTCTTTCCATTCATTAAAACTTATTGCTTAAAATCGTTGCAACTTGACCCATTTTTGCATATTATATTTAAGCGATTAAGTTGCCGACTTAGCTCAACCTGGTAGAGCAACTGAATCGTAATCAGTAGGTTGTAGGTTCAATTCCTATAGTCGGCACCAGTACGGGTATTTAGCTCAGCTGGGAGAGCACCTGTTTGACGTACAGGAGGTCGGGGGTTCGATCCCCTCAGTACCCACCAGATTGAAAAATTGTCCCTTGTGGGACTTTTTCTTTATCATAGTTTGTGATTAAATAAATAAGATGCATGCGTAGTTCAGTGGCAGAACGTTAGCTTCCCAAGCTAAATATGCGGGTTCGATTCCCGTCGCGTGCTCCATTAATAAAAAATTATTGACGGGAAAAATAATAAAGCACAGAAATCGACTTGATAATTATGTTTATTATCAAGGAATTGATTTTGATACTTGGCATATAGCTTTATGCGGGAAAACTTCAATACAACGATAAATAATTTATAAAATAGCAAAAAACAATTTTAGACTTTCAAATATTGATTTTCAAAATAATAGCGATACGATTTAAGAAAATAATTGAAGAATAATGTAATTAATTATTTTGTTGTCTCTTCTTTTTCATAAATAACAACTTGAGGAAAAGGAATTTCAATGTTATTGGCATCGAGAACTTCTTTGATTCTTTGTCGAACCGCTCTTTCAACAGCGTAATGAGTTTCACTCTTACATAAAGCGATAACGCGCATGTCAACACTGCTCGAGTTGAGATTTGTCACGCCAATAACCTGTGGCACTTCTTTGATTTGAGGAAAATCCTTCTTTATCGCTG
>JBAYZW010000007.1:0-16244 GCA_041672305.1 Bacilli bacterium | reverse complement strand
AATAATTTGATGATGGTCACTTTCATTGACAATTGAAAGAATATTCTTTTTAACCAGCGGACAAATGGCATCATAGATAATAAGTCCTTTTTCTTTAGCTATATCTTCCCATTCTTGACGATGACCATGAGCCGTAAAAATTACCACTCCGCGAGAAATATCATTAATATTATCAACCATATCAATACCTTTTTCTTTAAGAAAACTGGTCACATAAGAATTGTGAACAAGCATGCCAAGAACAGTAACGATTTGTCGAGGGTATTTGTCCTTAATCTTTAAAGCTAAAGAAATGGCGTTATTCACTCCAGCACAGTATCCCTTTGGCTCAAGAATTGTCACTTTCATAGCGTTAATTTACTCTTTATTTCGTAATTATGTTAACATAAATAGGAGGATTTTATATGAAAAATGAAGATATTATATTAGGCTCACATGTTACCATGGCCGGTCCTGATTTTTATTTGGGAAGTGTCAAAGAAGCACTAAGTTATAACTCTACCACCTTTATGTTTTATACTGGCGCCCCCCAAAATAGTTCGCGTAAACCCCTAAAGGAATTGAAAATTGAACAAGGCTATGAATTATTAAAAAAAGCTGGTCTCGACGAAACAAAAATTGTTGTTCACGCCCCTTATATCGTCAATTTAGCGAATCGAAGCAATCCTGAATTATATATTAATTCAAAAAAGATGATACAAAACGAAATTATTCGCACAGCAGGCTTTCACGCCTCCATTTTAGTTCTTCATCCTGGCGCTCATGTAAGCCAAGGCAATGAGATAGCTATCCAAGCATTGATTGATGCTTTAGATGAAATATTTGAAAACGATGGCACTAATGTTAAAGTTGCGATTGAAACGATGGCGGGAAAAGGAACTGAAATTGGTATTTCCTTTGAACAAATTCATCAAATTTTATCTTCATCGCGCCATCCTAATCGATTAGGAGTTTGTCTTGATACTTGCCATATTAATGATGCTGGCTATGATGTGCACGATGTGGATGGTATTTTAAAGAAATTTGATGAGATTGTAGGATTGAAAAATCTTTTAGTCATTCACCTCAACGATAGCAAAAATGAAAGAGGTGCTCATAAAGACCGGCATGAAAATATTGGTTATGGCACAATTGGCTTTAAGACACTATATGCTTATGCTCATCATCCTTTATTAGTTAATGTACCAAAGATATTAGAAACTCCATATATCGATGGGAAACCACCTTATAAAAAAGAAATATCCATGTTAAGAACGGGAAATTATATCGATAATTGGAAAGATAATAGCTTTAATTAAAACTGATCAATCTCTTTTTTAAGAGCCTCGAAAGCTTCGCCTTCCGAGACTTTTTTTATAACTTTATCTTTTTTAAAGATAACAAACTGATGTTTGCCACCTGCGATGCCGATATCAGCATTTTTTGCTTCGCCAGGACCATTAACAACGCAACCCATAACAGCGACATGAATAGGCTTTTGAATTGTCTCTAAATAATCCATTATTTGCTTTGCTAAAGAGGGAACATCAACTTGCGTTCTTCCACACGTGGGACAAGCGACAAGAGTTGGATAATTTGGATATAAATCTAAATCGTGAAGTAAACGCTTAGCGGCAATTATTTCATCTTTAGGATCACCAGCGATTGAAATGCGAATTGTATCACCGATGCCATCCAAAAGAAGAGGAGCTAAGCCAGCTGCACTGCGAATCAAAGAAATATCCTTAAAACCAGCTTCTGTTATTCCAAGATGAAGGGGATAAGGAAAAATTTCAGCCGCCAGTCGATAGGCCGCAATTGTCTCCTTAACATTAGAACCCTTTAATGAAATAACAATATCATAAAAACCAAGATCTTCGAGGATTCTGACATGTTTCTGAGCAGACTTAACTAATTCTTGAGCGGTATATAAATGAGAATAATCATTGATTGTTTTATCAAGCGAACCAGAATTGACACCGATGCGAATAGGAATATGCTTTTCTTTCGCCATGTCCACAACTTTTTTGATGTTTTCAGGTAAGCCAATGTTACCTGGATTAATACGTATTTTATCAACGCCATTTTCCATAGCTAAAAGAGCTAAGTGATAATCAAAATGAATATCAGCCACAAGAGGAATACTGATTTGCTTTTTGATTTCTTTTATCGCTAAAGCGTCCTTTTCGTCCATTACGGACACACGCATTAAATCCGCCCCTAAAAGAGCGCATTCATTTATTTGTTTAGCAACATCATTTGCATATTCTGTTTTGATATTACACATTGATTGAATCAAAACTTTCTCTTGGCCACCCATTTTAAGAGAGCCAAGAAAGATGGGACGAGTTTCATTTCTTAATTTCATGGTCATATTATATCATTACAGGTAATGAATTAGTCTCAAAAATATGTTTGCATTACTTATTATCTATGATAAGATATTAAACGACTTTAAGGAGACTGAGTATTATGGCAAAGGAAGATCGAATCTCAATTACATTGAAATGTACAGAATGCGGTGAAGAGAACTATCTCACATCTAAAAATAAAAAACATCATCCTGATCGTATGGAGATTAAAAAATATTGCCCTCGTTGCAAAAAAATGACTCTCCATCGTGAGAAGAAAAAATAAAAGATAGGCTCTGCCTATTTTTTCTTATATTAATGATTATGAATGTTATTCCTTTTATTTATAAAGACAAAAATGAATTGATGGCCAATTGTTATGTCATTATTGACGATGAATCTTCATGTCTTGTTGTCGATCCATCATGCGATTATGACGGCATCATCAATTACATTAAAAAGAATGAATTGCGGTGTAAAGGCGTTTTATTGACTCACACTCATTTTGATCACATCAAAGGTGCTGATCGCTTAATTAACGCTCTTCATGTTCCACTTTTTGTTACCCAAGAAGATAAAATTGGATTAATGGATACAAATTATAACTGCTCTTTGATGTGTCATTGTCAGATCATCGTCAAATCTCCAGCAACCATCATCTATGATGGCGAAGAACTAAATCTTTTAAATGAACCGATAAATGTTATCAGTACCCCATTTCACACTAAAGGTTCAGCCTGTTATTATTTTAAAAAGAGCAAATTACTTTTTTCGGGCGATACTTTATTTCGTGGCTGTATCGGCAGAACTGATCTATCTTCGTCTGCTCCTCGTCAAGTTAAAGACTCATTGGCAAAACTATTAAAACTTCCCGATGAAACAAAAGTTTTTCCTGGCCATGGGCTCCAAACAAATATCGGTTTTGAAAGAAAACTAAATCCGTTTCTTAAATAGCAATAATTTGCTATAATTATAAAGATATTGATTAGAAAGGAATAAAATATGGTTAATGTAACAGAATTAAGACCAGGGAACTTCTTTATGGAAGAAGGCAATATTTATCAGGTTCAAGATATTCTTTTGAATAAAACCGCGATGAGAAAAATGGTGGCCAAACTCAAAGTTAAAAACATGAGAAGTGGTGCTATTGTTGAAATTTCTCGTAATAGTGGATATATGATTGAGAACATTCGTCTTGAAAAAAGACAAATGCAATATTTATACGACACTGGAGATTTTTTGGCGTTTATGGATCAGGAAACATATGATCAAATCGAGATATCCAAAGATCGTCTCACTTGGGAAAAACAATTTTTAAAAGGTGAGGAAGTTGTCGAAATAACTTCTTATGAAGGCGAAATTCTCGGTATTAATTTACCTGCTAAAGTAGCTTTAAAGATTATTGAATGCGAACCTGCTGTCCGAGGCGATACTGTCAACAAAGCAATGAAAGACGCTACAACAGAGACAGGATTAAAAATTCGCGTACCGCTTTTCATCAATGAAGGCGAAGTGGTAAGCGTTCGCACTGATAACGCTTCTTATGATGGGAGGGCATAATAATGCCAGAAGTAACTACTAACATTTTGTTATTTATTTTCTATCTCGTTATTGCTCTTATTGGTGGGGCTGTCGCAGGATTCTTCATATCTCGTTATTTCTTTAAAAGGGAATTACAAAAAAACCCGCCTGTAACCGAAAAGATGATTCGTGTTATGCTCACTCAAATGGGTCGAAAACCGAGCGAAAAGCAAGTTAGAGAAATCATGCACAGCATGAACAATGCTAATAAATAAATGCTCATAAAATGGCTTCCAATTAGGAAGTCTTTTTTATGTCAAAATAAAAACCCTATCAAAGATAGGGTATAAAACTAAAAAACTACTAATTATTTACTCGTTATCTCATCCAAGTTATTTCTCTCTCTGTTCCATTTATCAAACGTTTAATATTAGCTCGATGACGAATAATAACAATAATTGAAAGAAATGATAAGCAGAGAGCATATACCCAAGATGGAATAAGATTAGCTCCATACATTGGGAACGATAAATAATCCATCGAGATGATGTTAAACATACACAATAGAGCCCAGATCCACGCCATTGTCGCGGAAATAACAGGCGAAATAATACTAGCTAATGAGACATGTTTACTAATTTTTAAGACGAGAAGATAGATTAAACTGGGGATAATTCCAAACATCCATGAAGAAAAAATGGCAATTCCCATATAAACTGCGGCACCTTTTCCTCCTTTAAATTGAGCAAATAAGGGCCAGCAGTGACCAAACATACAACCAAAGGTTGTAATCCAATAAACAGGCCATGGAATGATATAATTTATATTCAAACCAAAACTATCGACATTAGTAATGGATGGACAAAGGGCGATTCCATTGCTCATAGGAATTAAAGTGAACAAGGCCCAGCATAGCCACATCGGAACAACAGCTTTTAGCATATCAATGGCAATGACTAAGCAACCAACCTTTTTTCCCCATAGGCGACCAGCGTTTGTTCCTCCAGCATTATGAGAGCCAAAATGGCGAGGATCCTGATGATAAAAAAGTTTCCCGATCCAAATAGAAGTTGGGATAGAGCCGAAAAAATATCCAACTGCTAAGCAGAATAAGATTGCTAATATATTATATAATATATTCATTTTTTACCCTCGTTTCCTTGTCTTTTCTATTCTACTAAATAACTTTATATTTGCAACTTAATTTGTATATAATTAAGAGCGATTGGGAGATTGTGAGTAATGGAAAACAAAAAAGACAAAGTTTTGAAATACACGGCTGATGACATTCACGTCCTCCAAGGATTAGCTGGTGTCAGAAAAAGACCAGCTATGTATATCGGTTCCACCAATAGTAGTGGTTTACATCATTTAGTGTGGGAAGTAATTGACAATGCTGTTGACGAAGCACTTTCTGGATTTGGAAATAAAATTATAGTAACCATCTATAAAGATGGTTCTTGTTCAGTGTTAGACGAAGGAAGAGGCATTCCAACTGGCATAAATAAAGAGACTGGTAAACCGGCTGTTGAAGTTGTTTTTTCGGAATTACATGCTGGTGGCAAATTTAATAGTGCTGTTTATAAAAGTGCTGCTGGACTTCATGGCGTTGGCGCCTCTGTCACTAATGCTCTTTCAGAATATCTCGATGTTATCGTTTATCAAAATGGTGAAATTTCTCATCTGCGCTTTGAAAATGGCGGTAAATTGGTTACCCCAATTGAGGTCATCGGAACAACAAAGAAACACGGGACATTTGTGCGCTTTAAACCTGATGCTTCAATTTTCTCAACTGTTGAATTTAAAAGGGAAGTAATTGCTGGTCATTTACAAGAATCAGCATTTTTGATGAAAGGTGTTTCTTTCATCTTAATAGATGAAAGAACTGGTGAAACTGAAGAATTTTATTATGAAAATGGACTCGTTGAATATATCAATAATATCAATACAAACAAAACAGCTTTAACGCCTGTTATTGACTTTTCTGATTACGATGATGTAACAGGAATTACAACCGAAATCGCTCTTCAATATTGCAGTTCTGATTATAACGAGACATTGCTTTCTTATGTCAATAATGTCCGCACTAAAGAAGGTGGCACTCATGAGGTCGGATTCAAAGCTGGCATCACAAGAGCAGTTAATGATTTCGGAGAAAATAATAATTTATTGCGCGGCAAAAAACTTGATGGAACTGATATTCGAGAAGGATTAACAGCTGTTATTGCTTTGAAAATACCCGAAGGTTTATTGGAATTCGAAGGTCAGACAAAAGGGAAATTAGGAACACAACAAGCAACCTACATTGTTCAAAATTTTATATATAATAAGTTTACTTATTACTTAACAGAAAATAAAGAGATAGCGATGTTGATTATCAAAAAATGTGTCGATAGTCAACAAGTTCGTATCGCTGCTCGTAAAGCCAAAGATGAAGCTCGTCATGCTAAGAGAGTAAGAAGTGAAGTTATTTTGTCAGACAAATTAACGCCTGCTCAAAGCAAAGATTATAGACTTAATGAGCTTTTTATTGTTGAAGGTGATTCTGCTGGTGGCAGTGCTAAAAAGGGCCGTGATCGATTGCATCAAGCTATTTTACCTCTTCGTGGTAAACCATTAAATACCGATGGAGTTGCTCTTACTACTGTTCTCAAAAATGAAGAGATTGCTACCATCATCAACACCATAGGAGCAGGCTTTGGCCAAGCTTTTGATATTGCTGATAGCCATTATGGAAAAATTATTATTATGACTGATGCTGATACTGATGGCGCTCATATTCAAACTTTATTATTAACTTTCTTTTATCACTATATGAGACCTCTTATCACAACAGGACATGTTTTTATTGCTGTCCCACCTTTATATAGAATATATAAAGAAGATAAAAAGCAAATCACTCAAGAATATGCTTGGGATGATGAGGGCTTAGAAAAAAGTAAGAAAAAAGTGGGAGCAGGTTACAAGATTTCACGTTACAAAGGTCTTGGTGAAATGGATGCTGTTCAATTAAAGGAAACAACAATGGATCCTAAGACTCGTCTTTTAATTCAAGTCGACATTGAGGATCCCCTTCTAGCGGAAAAACGCGTTTCCATTTTAATGGGGAAAGATACTTCTGTTAGAAGAAAATGGGTGGAAGAAAATGTTGATTTCAATGAAGTCGATGCTTTTTTAAAGGAGGTCAAATAGTAGTTTATGGCAAAAAGTAAAGTTACAACTTTAGAAGAACCAATCAAAGAAAATATCTCTATCGAACCTCTTGAAAATGTCATGGGAGATCGTTACGCCACGTACGCTAAATATGTCATTCAAGATCGTGCTATTCCTGATGTGCGTGATGGTTTAAAACCTGTTCAACGAAGAATCATTTTCACCATGTACAAAAATAATAATGTCTTTAATAAGCCCACTAAAAAATGCGCTCATACTGTCGGAGCAGTAATGGGTACTTTTCATCCTCATGGTGATTCATCTATTTATGAGGCTTTAGCTCGGATGAGCCAGGATTGGAAAGTGAGATATCCATTAATTGATTTTCAAGGCAATAATGGTTCAATTGATGGTGATTCTCCAGCCGCCTATCGATATACTGAATCTCGCTTGAGTGAATTGAGTAATGAATTGGTTAAAGGCATCGATAAAAATACTGTTAATATGCAATTAAATTTCGATGATACCGAATTAGAGCCCATTGTTTTACCGGCTCGTTTTCCTAATTTACTATGTAACGGAACCGAAGGAATTGCTGTCGCTTTAGCTACAGAAATGCCTCCTCATAATTTAAGAGAGGTCATTGACGCTATCATTTATCGTATCAATCACAAAACAGCGACCGATGATAGTTTACTTAATTTCATTCAAGGACCTGATTTTCCTGGTGGTGGAATCATTTATAAATCCGAAGGCCTAAAAAATATTTATAAAACTGGGCGCGGACGAATTGAAGTAGCAGCCAAAGCCGACATTATCACTAATAAAGATAATCAACAAATCGTTATTACTCAAATTCCTTATAAAGTAGTCAAAATTCAGCTTGTCTATGAAATAGACAAAATAATCCATTCAAAATCTGTTAGTGGACTTCTTGAAGTTCGCGATGAAAGCGATTGGAAAGGCATCCGTATTGTTATTGATTGCAAAAAAGACGCCAAAGTTGATCTTTTATTAAAATACTTAATGAAAAAAACTTCCTTACTCTCTTCTTATTCTGCCAATATGGTTGCAATTGTCAATGGACGTCCCAAAACTCTTACCTTGTTAGAAATAATCGACGCTTATATCGCACATCAAGTAGAGGTTATTACTCGTCAGAGCCAATTTGATCTAAAGAAATACAGCGATCGTCTTCACATCGTTGTGGGTTTAATTAAAGCTTCATTAGCTATCAATGAAGTGGTGGATATTATTCGTAAAAGCAAAGATAAAGCCGATTCTAAACTTAATTTAATGAAGCACTTTGATTTTACCAATGAACAAGTTGAAGCCATTGTTACCATGCCATTATATAAACTAAGTCACACTGATGAAGAAGTCTTAAAGAATGAACAAAAACATCTTGAAAAAGATATTGACGTTTTAAATAATATCTTAAATGATCCTAATAAATTAAATCGTGTTTTAATCAAAGATTTAAAACAAATCAGTGCCAAATATGGCGATGACAGAAGAACATCTATCGAAGAAAAAGGTGAGATGAAGCCGATAGATAAGCGAGAATTAATCGCTAAAGAAATTGTAATGATTGCCCTTTCTCATGATGGCTATATTAAACGCTCATCGGTTAAATCATTTAAGGGTTCAAGAAATGATTTCTTGCCTGGCCTTAAAAGTGGCGATTGCATTGCTTCAATAGGAGAAGCTTTGACAACTGATTATTTAATTTGTTTTACCAATTTTGGTAATTATGCCTGTATCCCTGTTCACAAAATTCCTGATAATAAATGGAAAGATGAAGGTATTCATCTCAACACATTTATTACGCTTGGACCTGGTGAAAAAATTATTAAGGGTATCGCTGTTTCTAAATTAAGAAATGACATTTATCTAGGAATATTATCACAGTTTGGCCAAATTAAGCGAATGGCTTTGAATTCTCTTGATTTCGCTAGAAAACCACGCCTCTCTCGTTTTATGCGATTAGTGAATGGCGATGAGATTGCGAGTGTTCAAATATTAACTGGTAATAGTACCTTACTAGTTATAACTAGTAATGGTTACGCAACACGCTTTAATGAAAATGAATTGAGCGTTTTTGGACTAAAGGCTGGGGGAGTTAAATCAATTGCCAATTTAGGAAAAAATCAAACCGCTAGTTTACTAGCTTTTGACGAAGAAGAAAAAGCTAAAGTTCTTATTTTTACAAATAAAGGTCACGAACGAGTCTTAGATGTCGCTAAGGTTTTATGCACCCCAAGATTGGGCAAACCAACCATCATTATGCCGTGCTTTAAGAGCGATCAGCATCGCATTGTCTCAGCGATAAAAGCTGATAGTGTCATTGAAAACAACAATATTTATCTTTTCTTAAATAATCAAAATTTATTCAATTACGAACTTAAAGATCTCTATTTAACTGATATGAATAAATACGCCAAGAAAAATATTTCTCTGCCGAGCAAGACAAGAATAGAACTAGTCTATGATATCTCTCTTAGTTTAATTAATAAGGATACCGTCTCTCACCCCATCACGAAAAAAGAACCGAAAGAAGATAAAAAAGAATCGGATAATTCTATCGACAATAATGGTGGAACATTTGAGCAAATTTCCATTTTTGATGATGAGTAAACATACTTTGTATGTTATAAGAATTTTTAGTTATTATTTAGTAGTTTATTAGTAATATATTTATTTGTGAATTTCAAAGCGTATTTGATTCTTTTTAATTAGCAAAAAGATGTTTTATTGACTAGGCAATAATCTTTTTTTATTATAAGATAAAAAAGAAAGTTATGTTTGGCTCAAGGAAAGTTTTTGCTCACGCTACATCAATTTATGATATCGATGTCGATTTCTATTGCTATCTGGGCATTAAATTTTTGTTGATTGACCTTGATAATACTTTGGATTCTTATCGACTTTATCATCCGACAAATCGAGCTTTTATTTTAATTAATAAAATTAAGGAAGCTGGCATCATTCCTATTCTTGTCTCCAACAATCGCGGAAAAAGAGTAAAAACATATGCTGATGATCTTAATGTTGAATATATTAATAGTGCAATGAAACCTTTTGCTCATAAAATAAAAAAGCTTTTGAAGAGCAAAAATGCTATTAATGACGAAGTCATGTTAATTGGAGATCAAATGATTACTGATGTCGGTGCTGCAAATGCTGCTCACATTAGAGTCATTTTAACTGATAGAATAGTTAAAGAAGATCAATGGACGACAAGATTTAATCGCCTATTTGGTTCAATAATCCGCCGAAGACATGCTCGTAAGGGGAAACTTAAAGATTGGAGAATTCTTTATGGGAAAAGTTAAAAGAGTGATGCGCTGTTACCATTGTGGTGAAGTTTTACAAAGCAAAAAGAAAGATGAAAAGGGCTATATTGATAGTAGTTTTTTAAATGATCCAAATGCCGAAAAAGAAGTTCTATATTGCTCTAGCTGTTATGAAAAAATGAAGGCTATCAATACTGGAATGCTAGAAAGAGATGCTGATAGTGAGATTCTTACCATCTTAGACGATGCCGTTGCTACTGATGCTGTCATCCTTTGGGTTGTTGATTTATTTGCTTTTAATGGAACATTAAATCCTGATGTTATCGATAAGATTAAAAATCTTAAAGTCATCGTTGTTGGAACAAAATTTGATCTTTTTAGCCACAGTGTTAAGAAAGAGCAACTTATTAACTATCTCAATGAACGTTTTATTGAGGCGGGTTTGACTCCTTATACTTCCATTGTTTTTGGCAACACAAACGATATTGATATAAATGATATGCTTATGCATTTAACAAAAATCCGTGAAGGGCATGATGTCTATATGATTGGTTCAATTGCCAGCGGTAAGACAACTCTTATCAATAAGATGCTCAAATCATATAAGAATAAGTCTAGACGAATGATTAGATCTGAAACATATCCCGGCACTTCAGTTCAATTATTAGAAATTCCATTTTCTAATTCAGCTTCTTTTTATGAAGTACCAGGTTTTTCATTAGTTAATTCTGTTCTTGGCAAAGTCGAAAAAGATGTTCAAAGAATCATCATTCCTAAGAAAGAAATCAAAGTTTCTTCTAAAACTCTCTCAATTGGTGAAATGCTCATTATCGGATCTTTGGCAAGTTTCGCCTTTGTTAGTGGCAAAGCCACAACGTTTAAACTATATACCGCTGAAATGGTGGAATGTAAGAAAATCGCATCACGAAAAATGCGTGAAACATTGGAAGAAAATCTCGATAAAAAATATATTCGGCCTGTCAGTTCACGATTTACTGCCTTTACTGATTACGATTTGTTTGATTATACAATGGAAAATGATGATCAGATACACGATATAGGAATATTAGGTCTATGTTGGATTTCATTTGTGGCCAAAGGCCAAGTCATTCGTGTATTTCTCCCAAAAGGTACAGCCTTAAAAGAATGCTTAGGAAAGTTGAGATAAAGAAATGTTGACTAATAACGAAAAAAAACAATTAAAAGTGATAGGAGCAAAGCTCACCACTAAATATCAAGTAGGCAAAAACGAAATTAACGATTCGCTTGTTTGCATGCTTGATAAAGCCCTTATTGTTAAAGAATTAATTAAAATTAATGTTATGAAAGGAGCAACGGCTCCGATTATGTCCATTGCCTTAGATTTATCGTCTAAACTAAACGCTGATATTGTTCAAGTGGTGGGAAGAGTAATAATCTTATTCCGTAGGAATAAAGAAAAACCCGTTATCAAATTTAAGAAATAGCATGAACAAGATAATTTTCGGTGGAGCTTTTGATCCGATTCATCTCGGACACATCAATATGGCATTAATGGCCTCAAAACATTTTGATGCTGATGTTATTTTTGTACCTTCTCCCATTGCTATTTGGAAGAATAGTTCTGCTCCTATCAAAGATAAGATCGAAATGATTAAACTATCAATTCAAAATTATTCTCGGTTCAGTATCAGCTTATTTGAAGTCGACACTGGGAAAGAACTTAATTATTCTATTGATACCATTCATTATTTTAAAAGCAAATACCCTAATGACGAAATTTATTATTTAATTGGCTCTGACCAAGTTAATGAATTTCATCGCTGGAAAAAATGTGATGAAATAGCTAAATTGGCTCATATCATCTTTTTCTCTCGCCCTGGTTTTAACGAAAAAGAGGAAAATATTAAGAAATTTGATATGCAAGAGATAGTGGGAAAAACAATGGATATCAGCTCAAGCGATATCAGAACTTTAAAATCTCTAAAGATTGATGATAAAGTTATAAAATATATCGAAGACAACAATCTTTATTATATAAAGAAGGTTCGTTCTTTCATTAAAGACAAACGATATAATCATTCTTTAGCGGTTGCTAATTTGGCTTATCAAATCGCTAAAAAACACCATCGTAAAAATAAAGATCAATATTATATTGCTGGATTACTTCATGATATTGGGAAAGAAATAAATGAGGCTCAAATTATGACCGAGCATTTTAGTAATTATCTCGATTTGCCACCATTTGCTTATCATCAATTTGTTGGTTCGTTTATTGCTAAAACAGAATTTAATATTTCTAATCGATCAGTACTTAAAGCTATTGAGTTTCACGCGACAGGAAATAAAAATATGAATCTTTTAGCTCAAGTCATCTACGCCGCTGACAAAATCGAACCAACTCGCAATTACAATTCAAATTATATGATTGAAGCAATGATGAAAGACATTAATCAAGGATTCAAATTAGTCTTAAGTGAAAATAAAAGATTTCTAGAGGAAAACCGAAAAAATATTAACAATCGTTTAACAGTAAATTGCTTTAACTATTTTTTATAAATCGTTTTTATTGTTTACTGTCTTTTTTAATGATAAATTGTTTTTGTGCCGGTCGTAGTGCCGGAGATAACCGGATTGTCAGTGATGCCAATCCACTTTTTTTATTTTTTGAATTGTATTGTACATTTTTTATTATGCTGTCATAATTAAATTAACGAGATGGTAATGCATTTCAACGGTAGGCAAGTGTCCTACCCTTTTTTATATTTTCTTGCCATGATTCTTTTGATATTTTTTTCACTAATGTTGGATAAATAACAATTATTTTAATTAAACATAAACTAAACGAGGGTTCCAATCTTCAATAGTAATAATGTAAACAATACAAGGCGCTTCGCATAATTTCCGTTATGTTAACCATAATACAATAAATAATGATATTATCAGCAAATATTTAAATAATCATTTCAAAATAAGAAAATTAGAAATAAGAAAATAGTGAGTTTTCCACCGATAATAAGCATTGATAATATACTAGAAAACTACTAGCAAGAATCACTATTATTGAAAGTTTGATGGCTTTGTTAGCAAATTTATGTAAGCTTGAATAATCATTTCGACCTTCTTTTCTTCTAGCCGATAGACTTCATTTCTTTCGTCACTTTCGTTTAACATGTTGTTATTTCCAATGGCGCACTTTGTATAGATTCTTAATTTATCGACCGCTCTAATTTGATTGATGACCGCTAGAGTTCGATGTGTTGTTTTTAATGATTCAATAATTCCAAGATCAATATCACTTCGCGGATGCCCGCCATTTTTATTTGTTTTTAAAGGGCAGACAATTACCAATGGATTAAACTCACAAGAATCGGATAAAACTACTCCATAATGGCGATTTGAGAATTCAGCATTAACATTAATACCCCAATCAAATTCCAAAATATCGCCTTTACGAAGGTTGTATCTTAATTTATAGTGTTCGGCAAATGTTGAATATTCAAGTTGTCTCTTTATCCAATCAAGTTGTTCTTTCCTACCAATCATCTTTCCTGGTATAGGACGATCAACAAAGTCATTATTATCTGTCCAACGGTAACGACCATTGCCATACAAATTTGGGTTATTCATTTTATATCCCCTCCCATATAACTTTGTTAGTTCAAATTTGTAAAAAATTCCGAAAAAAAATAAATAAACGTGTTGCCGTCTATTTATTTATTTTGCAAATAAATGTTTTTAATCTTTTAACAATTCTTCAATAGGAGTGCCAATTAAGTTGCTAGGTTTAACTAAACTGAAGTTCTTTAAAATTGTCGCACCAAGATCTGCAAAAGAGCTTCTTTCTTCTAAATAACCACCATTCTTAAATGATTTTGAATACATAAGAAGGGGAACTTTCTCTCTAGTATGATCGGTGCCTGTCCATGTCGGATCATTTCCATGATCAGCGGTGACGATAACCAAATCATCATCTTTTAAAACAGCAAGCAGTTCTTTTAATCGCACATCAAAAGCTTCCAAAGCTTTCGCATATCCTGGGACATTGCGACGATGACCGTATTCTGAATCAAATTCAACAAGATTCACAAAACAAAGTCCTGTGAAATCAAAACTCTTTGCTTCAGCAATGGTTTTATCCATTCCATCTTCATTGCTAATTGTCTTTTGTGTTTTAACTACGCCATACTGATCAAAAATGTCACCAATTTTACCGATGCAACTCACCATAAACCCATTATCTTTAAGAACATTCATCGCAGTGGGAATATTTGGTTTAAGACTTAGATCATGACGATTAGGAGTACGTTTAAAATTAGAAGGATCGGTGCCTATATATGGACGAGCAATCACGCGACCAACCATCCATTCTGGTTTCATACAAATCTCGCGGGCAATTTCACAGCATCGATACAATTCTTTAACTCCGGTGACTTCTTCATGGGCGGCGATTTGCAAAACGCTATCGGCGGAAGTGTAGACAATGAGAGAATTTTCTCTCATTTGCTGCTCACCGAGTTGCTTGAGAATCTCCGTTCCAGAAGCCGCATAATTGCCAATCACTTTATGACCCGTTTTTTCTTCTAGTTCCGCGATTAATTCCTTTGGGAATCCTGTATCAGTAAATGTCTGAAAAGGTTTGGTGGTATAAATGCCCATCATTTCCCAGTGACCAGTCATTGTATCTTTGCCATTGCTCTCTTCGCGAGCTCGAGCGGCGTATGAGTGAGGATGATTGACTTTAGTCGTACCAACGATAGGGGCTAAATCGCCGATGCCTAAACTGTTCATCGTCGGAATATTCAATCCGTCAACGCCTTGGGAAATATGGAGGAAAGTGTTGCTTCCTGCGTCTCCGTATTTAGCAGCATCTGGTTCTGCTCCAATGCCGACAGAGTCGGCAACAATAACAAATATTCTTTTAAATTTATACGCCATGAGGTTTCTCCTTTGACCGTCATTATTATAAGTTACTTTTTATTCATATACAAATCATAAGCGCTAAGAATTCGCTTTGTTGAAATATGAGTATAAATTTGGGTTGTCGCGATATTAGCATGGCCGAGCATTTCTTGAACCGCAACTAGTTGCGCGCCATTTTCTAATAGATGAGTGGCAAAACAGTGACGTAGAGTATGAGGAGAGACAGAAACAGTGATACCAGCGAGAGCGGCGTATTTCTTAACTTGCTTAAAAAAGAACTGTCTAGAAAGAGGCTTTCCATAGCGATTTAAAAAAAGATATTTTGTTTCATTTCCCGGATTCTTTAAGCGAACATGATCAAGATAATTAGTAATGCAATCAATAGCAAAATCACCGAGAGGAACTTTTCGTTCCTTGGCTCCTTTTCCTAAAACAGTGACAACACCTTTTTTTAAATTGACACGCGAGCGTTCTAAAGAGAGAAGTTCACTAACTCGTAAACCGGTCGCATACATTGTCTCTAGCATCGCACGATCACGAATGCCTTCGGGCTTATGTTCATCGGGCATATCGAGAAGATGATCAACTTCTTCAATCGTTAAGCAATTTGGAAAATGCTTAGGCTTTTTAGGAGATTCAATCGAAGGAATCTCATCATTTAAATATCCTTCCTTGTTTAAAAACAAGAAAAAGCCTTTCGTTGAAGATAAACGCCTTAAAGCGGTTGAAGCCGAAAGGCCGATTGAAAATTCATGTCTTAAAAAATCGAGGAGATCTGTTCCTAATAAATCTTCGACACTTTTCCGCTGGGGAAAAAAGATAAAAAATTGTTTAATATCATCCAAATAGGAAGAAATTGTTTGCCGCGATAATCCTTTCTCAGCAGTAATGTATTGTTCATATAAATCAATAGCGTCAGTAATTTCCATATTATTTATCTTTCTTTTTGACTTCGGATGCGCGAATTAATGAGGGTTTCTTTAATTTGCGATTTAATTCATTAATTAACAATTTGGTTCGACTCTTCTATTCCGCTTAATGA